>NZ_JBQFQP010000005.1:0-287361 GCF_056536925.1 Ruegeria sp. CI1
CACACAGTGCACTGGGCTATCACCCACCAGCGCCCGAGACCATCATCCCGATGGAACACAGGCCGATCATGCACTAACAATAACATTGGACCCGTCAGATAGGGCTGCTCAGACTTAAGTTGCCGTTCCCTGCTGGTCCGACCCTAAATCACCACAACGGCAGATTGACGCTGGACAGAATATTTCGGTGTTTCACGACGCAACTTGGCTACTGGCAGTCTCAAAAACTATCTGTCTTGGCGGTGCCAGCACAGCGACTGGGCCAACTTCCTTGACTCTATGCTGGCTAAGAACCACAAGAGTGTATTGGTGAAAATTACTCGTAGCCGCGATGCTGCCGGCTTCGATGATCCAATGGCCTTCAGACCAATTGTAGCATGTGCCCCAGCATAGGAACGGGTTTGGCTGGGGTCTTCGCTATGAGCTCGTTCCTCGCAAGCATTCGCAACTGTCACCTGACAAGCCCCAGTCATCGCGTGACTCATGAAAGAAGGCGCTGTATGAACAGCACATGGCTAATAAATAGCGTGCTTGATGCCCGATAGATCAGGTCTCAGGCTCCGTTTCAATCAGTCATTCATCGTGTTTTCGCACGGCGTTCTTTGTTTAATCCCGGCATTCTTGTTGTTGTTCACAGGAACGCAGCTTCCTGCCCAAGCCACAGGCAATGCCGACGGATCGGTTTGTGACGAAGGTTTCGAAAACAAGAATGGATCGTGTCAAAGAACAGACGTACCAGAAAACGCATATCTGACGGGCAGTTCCTATGGCAGTGGCTGGGAATGCAATCATGGTTTCCAGCATGTCGGGGAGTTTTGCGAGGAAATCAATGTTCCTGAGAATGCCTATCTTGCATCAACCGGAGATCGATGGGAGTGCAATCGGCTCTTCCGCCGAGTCGGAGAAGAATGTGAAGAACTGATTGCGCCTCAAAATGGGTACGTCGAAACCCGGTTTGGCGCACAGGAAATACACTGCAACTGGGGATTTCGTAAGGAGGACCAGGAATGTGTTGCAATTAATGTCCCAAGCAACGGCCGTCTGACTGACAAAAACAGCGCGGATGGTTGGGTATGCCTCAGAGGTTACAGGGCAGCAGAGAGCGGCTGTGAGCCTGTGGCTATTCCAAAGCATGCATATCTAGCATCTGGAACTTTTTCCGGATGGAAATGCGAACGCGGTTTTCGCGCAAACCGGGACAGGTGCGTTGCGATCCTTGTCCCTTCAAACGCTCACTTGAATCGAAGAGGTGACGGATGGGAATGCAATCGGTCGTTCACACGACAGAACGACAAGTGCACCGAAAATGTGCCGAGACAATAGGTCGGTGGAAATCAATACCTCCTGACATATCCGGAAGGACGAAGCCGTGAACCATAACTCGATTGATGAAAATCTGGGTAAAAGCCTCAAAGCCGAAAAGGCTCGTCGCCGGTCCCACGGGATTAAGATATCTATTGCGTCAGCGGTGTTTGTTGCGGCGATAATTGTAGTGGTGTTTCTCTGATGCGTAAAAATGCCCCTCAAGTAACACTTCCGGGCTCAAAGATGTCAGCTCGTGGTCTGGAACAAAGAGCATTTCAGGACCGCAATGTTCGTAAGACGCGGAACGCTGACGTATCGGGAGTGATTGAAGAAGAGTTCGGAAAGTACTTGATTAAGGCAGGAATGCTGAGCGGTAACAGCGTTGCGCGCGCATTCCCCAAGCCGCCTGCTAAAACGCAGGCAATGATCGCCGACGCAGTTGGTGAAACACCCGCATTGGCCATTGAAGCACTAAAAAACACTCTCAAAGAGCGAGACAGAAAACGAAGCGGTCAACGCCGTTTGGAGGGAAACTCTGGCACCTTCGTTCCCAGTGAAAGAGAATATGCCGAGGCATTGCGCCAGATCAGGCTGACCCCTGCACAGGTTACAATGCTCAAAGCACTGACAATAGCAGGCAAGGAAGGTCTGACCATTGGTCACTTGTCTCAGGCGGCCGGTTACAAATCGCGCGAGGCGTCCGTCAAGGTCTTCAAGAAAATCGGGTTTTTGATCGCAGAATATCTGGAACTCGAACTTCCCGAAGGCGGGTCTGCTCAGAATGATGGCGCTGCTCAAGTCCTGGCATTTTCTCACGTCGAAAATGACGATAAACCAGCCACTTGGATCATGCATCAGGAACTGCGCGACGCCGTGCGTTCTATTCTATGACGAAAAATCAAGCACCTAAATACGAAGAGAGTTCCTGACCGCTCCAAATGCACGAAAGGTTGCACGCATAGCTTATGCTGAAGAAAAAATCATACCCGCTCGACCTGATCTATGTACCTGTGAAACGTGCAAAAACACTTGATCAGCAAAAAGTCCTGTCGCTGGCCGAAGATATCCTGAAGAACGGCCAGAAAACCCCGATTCAGATACGCGCGGACAACAAAAGGTTCGTACTGATTGAAGGCCTTCACCGACTAGAGGCCATTCGCGCCCTCGGAGGAGACACTGTCGAAGCCTACTTGGTGCGCGCCAGGCTACACTAAATTTTTGTTGGGATTGGCGTTCGACAAAGCCTCGGAAAACGTCAGCAGGCGCTGACTTTCTTCATCCCAAAGATGCAATCGCGCGCAGTGAAAGCTCTCATTCAGAGTAATACGCTGGCAGTTTTCCAACTCGGAATGGTCACGCAAAACCTCGTTTAGCCGATAAAACGGTATGCGGCTGGCAAGGTGGTGAACATGGTGCACACCAATATTGGCAGAGAACCATCGCAGGATGCCTGGCAGGGCATAGTGAGAACTTCCATAGAATGCGGCGTTCTGAAGATTCCACACTTCTTCCCGCTCCCAGGTCGTGTGTTCAAACTGGTGTTGAATATAGAATAGCCAAATACCAATCGATGATGCGACAATCATGGTTGGCAGATAAACATACGCCAACACGTCAAAGCCTCCGGCCCAAATAACCAGAGGCAATAACCCTGCAATCGCGGCGTTTGTTCCCATCGCACTTGCCCAATACAGCCAGCCCGACCGCATGAAACCAAGAGGTAAGCGGTTTTGAAGAAAGAACGTATAGATCGGCACAATACCCAAAAGGAAAATGGGATTCCGGGTCAGACGATAAGCGGCACGCCCGAACCATTTCCGCTTCAGGTATTCCTCAACAGTCAATGTAGGGATGTCACCCATGCCACGTCGATCAAGGTTACCCGTTGAGGCGTGGTGAATCGCGTGGCTTTGTCGCCAAACGTCGTAGGGTGTCAGGGCAAGAATACCCAGAACCCGGCCTGTCCAATTGCAAACGGTTCGGTTTCTAAAGAAAGATCCATGACCACAATCATGCATAATGATGAAGATACGGACCAGAAACGCGGCATTCAGGATGGACAGTAATATTGCGACCCAGACACTAAAAGATAACGCAAACCACGCTATAGCCCATAGCGCAAATAATGGGACAACAGTGACCGAAAGTTCAAAAACACTGCGCTTCGCATCGGCCACACGATATTGCGCGAGTACCCGCGTCCAGTCTTTTGGTTGCAACTTACGTGTTCTCCAACGGCTTTTAGTAGTCCATTGTGCAAACGGGCACCCCCAAAAGGGTGCCCGAAAAAGATCAAGCCAGTGCCAGATTGGCGGCGCTGTCGCGTCCGTCGCGGCCCGCTTCAACGTCGAAGGTCACCTTCTGGCCATCCTTCAATTCGCTGATGCCGGAACGTTCAAGTGCCGAGACATGCACGAATACATCGCGCTTACCGTCTTCAGGCTCGATGAAGCCAAAACCTTTGGTCGAGTTGAACCATTTTACTGTGCCATTTGCCATGGTGGTAGTCTCCTAATACTTGCCGCCCGCATGATTGCGGCGACTCGGCGTGGTCGGTCTGAATCGAAAGACTGAACGCCGAATTGAGGAGACAGCAGGTCGAAAAAGAAAAACGTAAGCCTAATGTATATGGACTTCGAGTACGCACGATACAAGCCTTGATTCAGTGGAGTAAAACAGAGGATTTGAATCTCCCTGGCTCAAGTCAGGATAAAGAGCACCAGAGCCGTTGCTAAAGCACGCTTTGTCTGTGTCTTGCTCATTGCCGGACAAACGCTTGCTGCGCCCGGAATGAATGGTCCGTCTTCATGCCGCAGTGCCGCGCCAACGATGATGCACATGTGATAAAACCTATGCTGCGAGCGCGCGCAGCGAAAATCTCCAAGGTACAGTTTGGGCTCACGGACTAACCCGCTCTCGCGGCAAGGGGCAGCGTCACGGCCCTTGTTGAAACTGGTTGGAATCAGTCTGACAGCACCCTTCTTTCCACAAGCCCCTGTTCTTGCGGATCGGAAAGATTGGAACGGCATCGCGCTCGATGATGGCATTGTTACAGCGGCGCGTGTCGCAGGCGCCATCGGCGATCACGGTGCCGATCGGCTCGTCCGGCGGGGTCTGGCTGGGCAGGTCAGATAGTACTGGGCTGGCCGCCCCCAGGCCTGAACACCTAACCCGGAATGATCGTCAGCCGGTCGTTCAGCCACGGCAGCCGCGCCACCGCCGGATCGATCATATGCGCCTGCATCAGGCGGCGCATCATCTCGGCCACGTCGCGCGGCACCTGATCGGACCAGTCCGACCGGGTGTACAGGGAAATCCGGCGCGAGAAATCCCCGAACGGCACCGGAAACACGTCGATATCGTCGTGGAACCGTTCGGCGCGCATATATCCCAGCGGTGTCGTCAGCGCCCAGCCCAGCCGCCGCCCCACCATCGCCATCAGCGCCAGATGCGAGCCGATCTCGAACCGCTCCTCGAATTCCAGCTTGTGCCGCGCCAGTTGCGCCTCGATCTGGCGGCTGATCAGCTGCTCGCGCGCATAGCGCAGAAACGGCAGGTCCGCCAGCGCCCCGGCCACATCGCCGCCCTCGGGAACCGCCCCTTTGGGCGCCACCAGAATGAAGGGGTCGTTGACCAGCGGATATTCCACCACCCCTTCCAGCATCTCGCCGCTATGGGCCGAGACCGCCAGATGCAGCCGCTGCGAGGCCAGCGCCTCGAAGATTTCGAGGCTGGGCAGGGTGACCAGCTTGAACTTGCTGCGGGTCAGGCTGTCGGCCAGCAACGTCGCCAGCCGCGGCGTCAGGTCATTGTCGAAATCGTCGATCAGCCCGATCGACAGCATGCTCAGGTGGCCCAGATCCATCACCATCAGCTCGCTCTGGGCCTGTTGCAGTTCCGACAGCACCGCCTCGGCGCGGGTCTGGAAACCGCGCCCCGCCTGCGTCAGCCGCATCGGCCGCCGCGTGTGATCGACCAGATCGACGCCAAGCGCCTGTTCCAGATTGCGCAGCTGCTGGCTGACCGATGGCTGGCTGAGCCCGGTGACCTCGGCCGCCTGCGCCACCGAGCCGGTGCGCGCCAGCGCCGCGAACACTTCCAGCCCCCGCAGGGTCACACCCTTGATCACCATTCAACCGTCCCTTTCCGCTGCGCCATTTCTGAAAGCCCCCCGGCGTCAGGTCAAGCACTCAAACCCGGCACACCGCACTGGGGTGGCCGGGCAAACCCGTCAACGCTGGGATCAAACCTTAGCGGCAGGCGGCCTGCGCCAACTGCCCAAAGACCTCATACCGCTCCCACAGTGTGTCGTCCTCGGCGGTTTTCGACATCTTCACTTCCTGCGCCTGATGCGGGTCGGTGAACCACTTGGCCACGGTGCGCTGGTCGCCGCGTGACAAGGTGTCGTTGGCCACGCCCTGAATACAGTTGCACCGCTGACGCGTTGCCGCCTGACTGCCCGAGGCCATGCAGGCCCGCTGGATGTCGCCGCGCGCCGCAGAGGCGGTCGGAATCGCCGATGCCAGCAAGGCTGCGCCGAATGCGATGGTAAAGAGATGTTTCATGACTCTGCTCTCGTTTTGCCTGCCCGGAGGAATCTGTGCCCCTCTCGGCCGTGGGCAAAGTATGAATTAAACGGTCGCGTGGATCAATCATACGTTGCGAAAAAGTGATTACTCGATCCGGAAACGATACATTCCCACCATCCCCCATAGGCCGGGCTTCAGCCCGGCACCGGTCAGGACAGGAAGGGGAGCCACCTTTCAATCGCCTTGATTAACGCTTCGATTTTTTCCGGATACGTTGCAGCATACCCCGCTCCGGTCGCCGGAATACCCCACTTGATCAAAGTATCGACCGCAAGATCGCCTTTGCCTGCGCACCATTTGAGAAAGCTTGCCAACCCAGATTTAAACTTAGCAAGAATTGCTTCAATCCGCTCACGAGCAGGGCTTTCCTCTTCCAAAGCCGTCGAGAGTTCTTCGGTGGCTTCCCAGATCAAGGTTATCGCGCCGGACAAACGTTCATCTTCGATGCTCTCAGGAGGGTTGTTGCCTCCGATACCGTGGCGCGCAGACGTTCGAACCGTCAGGCTGTCTTTCATGTCCGATAAGGCTTTCTCGACGTCCCACCGCGCCTGAATTTGTTCGATTTCGCCAGCGACAGCTTCGGGACCGGCCTCCCAAACGGCATCGTCGATCAGCGCAACACGGCGCTGCAAGTCCCAGTCGAGGGGTTTGCCATCAAGGAAACCGGCGTACCAGTTCTGAAACCAGTCGGTCCCGATTTCACGTGCGACAATGTCGAAGAAAAATGCTGCGCGTTTGGACGCATGAGGGCTTTCCAGCAACCACAGTTGGAGAAGGAAAGGATTGTTTGCGTTGAAATCGTCGTTGAGCGCGTGATGCAGGTATTCTGTGGCCAGATTGCGAAGATCACCATCGGCATTGGCCGCGCCGCGAAAGTAGTTGTTCAATCTGCTGATCGAAGCACGACAGCAAGGCTCCGGCGCGCGCTCGCCGCTCAGCGCCAAAACGGCCTCGCCAATCGCGCCGAACCGAAAATCAAACGCGCCGACCTCTTCTCTAAAGGCGCGGTCGAATTCTTCGCCACGACGCCCCAACGTCTTTGGCAAATCCTTGCCCTCATACCCCACCACGCTGACCAGAAGGCGCAGGTATGAGCAAAGAAAATCATTCAGACGCTGCACCTTGTTGTCGCCCGACAGGTGCGACGCAACCGCAGCCGCCGCAGGCACCGACCGGAGGGCATTGCGCCTCAGAACATCGCGCAGCTTGATTTCATCGGCGCTCAGCAGCCAAGTATCAATCGTTTCGTTGCTCAGGGTCGGTGCGCCGTCGTTCTCCACCTTGACCGCCTTAAAAAACCCGCTAATACGCGGACCATGACAGACCTCGCTCATATCCGCAATTTCTCCATCGTCGCGCATATCGACCATGGCAAATCCACCCTTGCCGACCGGCTCATTCAAGAGACCGGGACGGTGCAGGATCGTGACATGAAGGAACAACTGCTCGACGCCATGGATATCGAGCGCGAGCGGGGCATTACCATCAAGGCCAACACCGTCCGCATCGACTATACCGCCGACAATGGCGAGGCCTATGTGCTGAACCTGATCGACACGCCCGGCCATGTCGACTTCGCCTACGAGGTCAGTCGCTCCATGCGCGCGGTCGAAGGCTCCCTGCTGGTTGTGGACAGCACCCAAGGGGTCGAGGCGCAGACGCTGGCGAACGTGTATCAGGCCATCGACGCCGATCATGAAATCGTGCCGGTGCTCAACAAGATCGACCTGCCTGCCTCCGATTGCGACCGCGTGGCCGAACAGATCGAGGACGTGATCGGCATAGACGCATCCGGCGCCATCCGGGTCAGCGCCAAGACCGGGCAGGGCATCCACGAAACGCTGGAGGCCATCGTCGCGCATCTGCCCGCGCCCAAGGGCACGCTTGATGCGCCGCTCAAGGCGATGCTGGTGGATTCTTGGTACGACAGCTATCTCGGCGTCATCGTTCTGGTCCGCATCATGGACGGCGTGCTGAAAAAGGGCATGCGGGTCAAGTTCATGTCGAACGGCACCCTGCACCATGTCGACCGCATCGGCGTCTTCCGCCCCGCCATGCAGGTGGTCGACCAGCTTGGCCCCGGCGAAATCGGCTTTCTCACCGCCTCGATCAAGCAGGTCCGCGATACCCGTGTCGGCGACACCATCACCAATGACCGCAACGGCACCGATAAGGCGCTGCCCGGCTTCAAACCGGCGCAGCCGGTGGTGTTCTGCGGCCTCTTCCCGGTGGACTCGGCCGAATTCGAAGACCTGCGCGACGCGATCGACAAGCTGGCGCTGAACGACGCCTCCTTCAGCTTCGAGATGGAAACCTCCGCCGCGCTGGGCTTCGGCTTCCGCTGCGGCTTTCTGGGCCTTCTCCACCTCGAGGTGATCCGCGACCGCATCGAACGCGAATACGATATCGAACTGATCACCACCGCGCCGTCGGTGATCTATCACGTCTTCATGAAGGACGGCGAAAAGATCGAACTGCACAACCCCGCCGACATGCCCGACCTGTCCAAGGTCGACCACCTTGAGGAACCGCGCATCAAGGCCACCATCCTTGTGCCCGACGAATTCCTCGGCGACGTGCTGAAACTCTGCCAGGACCGCCGCGGCATCCAGATGGACCTGACCTATGCGGGCCAGCGCGCCATGGTCGTCTATGACCTGCCCCTGAACGAGGTCGTCTTTGACTTCTACGACCGCCTGAAATCGGTGACCAAGGGCTATGCCAGCTTCGACTACCAGCTCACCGGCTACCGTCAGGACAACCTGGTCAAGATGTCGATCCTTGTGAATGACGAACCGGTCGATGCGCTGTCGACCATGGTTCACCGCGACCGGGCCGAGATGCGGGGCCGCGCGATGTGCGAAAAGCTCAAGGACCTGATCCCGCGCCACATGTTCAAGATCCCGATCCAGGCCGCCATCGGAGGCAAGGTCATCGCGCGCGAGACCCTGTCCGCCCTGCGCAAGGACGTGACCGCCAAATGCTACGGAGGCGACGCCACCCGGAAACGCAAACTGCTGGACAAGCAGAAGGCGGGTAAAAAGAAGATGCGTCAGTTCGGGAAGGTTGATATTCCGCAGGAGGCGTTTATTTCAGCGTTGAAGATGGACAGCTAAGGCTGATCATCTCCGCATTGATGCTCATCAGGACACCATGGTTTGGAACCTAGTACGAGCAACTCATTAGGTTATTTTTAACTATTATTAGCTTTATCGCGACCAAGTTTTTCCAATTGAGGCTTCCGAAAATGTACAATGCCAAAGTCCTTCCGATACTTATTGCGTCTCCAGGGGATGTGGCTAAAGAACGTGATATCGTCCGCGACGTTATTTACGAGATAAACTACACGGATTCGTTTCGTAGTAGCTTGGTTTTGCTACCTATTGGCTGGGAAACACACTCTTCGCCCGAGTTGGGAATGGCTCCTCAAGATCAAATCAATGAACGTTTGGTTGATCGCTGTGATATTTTGGTTGGGATATTTTGGACCAAGATTGGTTCTCCGACAGGAAACGAGGTGTCTGGTTCAGTAGAAGAAATAAAGCGCCATCATTCAGCGGGAAAGCCGGCTCTACTGTATTTTTCAGAGCGCCCTGTCGCTCCTGAAATGCTTGATGGAGAGCAATTCAAATTGCTGAAAGAATTTAAGGAATGGTGTCAGCCAAAGGGTTTGTACCAACCATTTTCTGACGATGATGATCTGCGCCGGAAGTTGCAGCGGCAACTCAGAATAACGATAGGTGAAAACTCCTATGTGAAAGAGGAGTTGGCGCGCTTTGATGCGATTCAGGAAGAACAAAAATCTGGTTTGAAAAAAGTCAGTTTTCCCCAGATTGCACTTGATATGCTAAAAGGCGCGGTAGCAAAAGACGGCATTCTTTATGTCCGGAATTTTTTGGGGGGCGCGGAAATTTCTGCTGGCGAGTTTGTATTGAAAACTAATGGATCGGGAAGAGAAGATGCAGAAGCGAGAAGCGCTATACAAAAACTAGAAGAGTACGGTCTTATTGAAGAACGCTCGTTTGGGTCAGGTATCTACTATGTAACGGCTGAAGGGTTCGAGGCGCTCGAGCAAAACGATACTTAGTTTTATTCTCTAGTACCTCTAAATCGAGAACATCCAAAAGTTAACAACCCACCCGCCCGGCGGCACCGCCGGGCCGCGTCATGTTGAAAGCATGCCTCTGGCATGACACGCCCGTCGAACCGAAGGTTCGCCTTTGGCGAAACAAACCGAAGGATTGCCTGGGGCAAAACGGGCGGCGCGTTTGCGCCCCGGGGCTTCGCCCGGTCGCGGCCCTCGGTTCCGACCACACCCGTTGCATTTATCTCCGTAGGGCGGGCTTCAGCCCGCCATCCAACCCGGGCAACAGGCGCCAATCCGATGCATCGGCGGCACATATTGGCGGGCTGAAGCCTGCCCTACGCTACCGGATCACTAATGACGCTGCGCCCGTTCGGCCCTGCAACGGTCCACTGGGCCGTTTCCAGGACGGGCCTTACCCCCATAAGCCAACCACCGCCGATCCCAAACCCTCCGACCAAAGTCGGCAGAACCGCCCGCCGGAAAAGTGGTATCATTCCGACACCTTTGTGGGAGGATACCCTGATGAAACATCTGACAATCGCCGCCGCCTTCTGCCTGCTGGCCATGCCCGCCCTTGCCGGGCAATGCCCCACCGACATTGCCGCCATCAACGCCGCGCTGGACGCGGGCACCGACCTGACCGACGAGCAGATCGTACAGGTCGAGGCATGGCGCGACGAGGGGCAGCAACTGCATGACGCGGGCGATCACAGCGCCTCGGTCGAGACGCTGGCCCAGGCCAAAGAGATGCTGGGCCTCAACTGACACCGGCATCAAGGGGGGCGTGCGGCGTCACCCCGCCGCGCGTCCCATCAATCGGCGCCACCATCGGATCTGGTCGCGCTGCATCACCTCTCCGCCCTCCACCGGGTCCAGCCCGCCGCGCTGCAGGATGCGCCGTTCCTCGGCGCGGGTCATCTGCACCTCGCGCACCCGCAGCGCCGCCTCGCGCGCGGTGACATAGGTGCCGTCCGGCCCCGGCTCCATCCCCGGAATGCCCCTGCCGCGTGACCACCAGCCGCGCAGCCCGCTCAGCGGGTGCCGCCAGCCGATCTGTTCGTTGTCCGACAGGTCCCAGATGTGCTCTGCCTCGGGGATCGAAACCAGCGCCGCCAGCGCCCGCCCGCGCCGGGTCAGGATGATCACCTCGCGCGGGTCCTGGGCGCAGGTCACAAGCTGGCTCAGCTCGGCGCGGGCGCGGGAAATCGGGATGAGCATGGGCGAATCTCCTTTGTACGATTCGGACAATCGGGGGTCTGAAACTGGGACATTTCGGTAAATTCGGCCCTGCCGCGGCGTACGATCGCCTTTGCACCTGCAGAAAGACGCGATTTTCAGGCGCAGAAAAGGTGCGCCGGTTTTTCCGGTTTTAACCGCGCGTGGCAGCACCGGTTTTCAGGTTGTCCACATATTCGTACAAGTGGATATCAACACGTTATCCCCGTCTAATTTTCATGCTGCAGTGCTATTTTCTTGTCTGGCGGCAGGGCCGGTGCAACAGTTGGTCCATCGCAAGGGTTCTTAGGAACCGGAGCGGGACGCACAGGCCAAGGGGGTCGGAGTTGACGGAAGGCAGGTCTCAGGATTTGCGTTTCATCGCAAAGGCTTACCGGGAACAGGTCGGTCGCGAGGGGTCTTCGGGCTCATGGCGAAGGATCGGTTTTTCATAAGGGTTGTGCGGGTCGTGTGGGGTCCCTCGGGTCTCATGCGGCGGCACCGGTCCTTCGGGATCGGGGCAAACGGTCAGGTGTACTTTTCGGAGGAAGCCAGGCCACTAAGGCGTCAGGGGTATCCGTCTGGATGCATGCGAAGACCGCGTCTGAGCACCTGACGCCTTTTCCTTTTTCAGGTCGGGATCATACAGGCCACCACTCGTAACCCATTGAAAAGAAACGGGGATCAACTGCATGAGCAGTCAATCCCCGTCGTCAGCGTCTGCTGATGCATTACCGCGTCCATGCACCTATGATGCCATGGCTACCCGGTTTGTGGGAATGGTACAACCACATATTGCGGGCCATGCGGTTTTGGTGACCATATTTTGTTGGATGAGGCGTCAGGGCAACAGGCCGTCCGGTTGCCCGGAGCCGGGGTCAGAATTTCTTCTGAATATCCTCGGCCACATCCTCGATCGCGTCCCCGGCCTTCTGTACATCACGCCCCGCCCCCTTGGCGGTCTCGCAAGCGGCCAATGAAATAAGGGCAATGCCAACCAAAATCGCGCGGATCATGCTGCTCTCCGTTTCTTCTGTTTGCCGATCCCGTAGCACCTCTTGTACAACAAATCCAGCTTTGTCGCGCTGCCGTCACTTCTGTCGAAACAACGGCGCAAACAAAGCTGTCAAAATGAACAAAAGCGCCGCAGCACAAACAATACTAGGCCCCGCCGGAGCATCACCAAGATAAGCTGCGCCTAGCCCACCCACGGCAGCCATACCGCCGAGGAGAGCTGCGGTCATGGCCATGGCCTCTGGCGTTCTGACCAAGGGCCGTGCACCCGCTGCCGGGATGACAAGCAAAGCGGCGATCAACAAGACCCCAACGACCTTTATTGCAACAGCAACCGTCAGGGCGAGGGAAAGCGTCAGCCACAGCTCCTCACGCCTTGGATTCACACCCGAAGCGCGGGCGAGGTCCGGGTTTAGCGTGGACACCAGCAGAGCAGACCAGCGCCATGCGGTTCCTCCGACGATCAGTATTGCCCCGCCCCATATAGCGGCGAGGTCGGCGCGGGTTACGGCGAGAATGTCGCCGAACAGGAACGCGCTAAGGTCCAGGCGGACATCCGAAAGCAAGGTCACCGCTACCATTCCCGCTGCCAGCGCGGTATGGGCCATAACTCCCAGCAACGTGTCCATCGCGTATCCGCGGCCGCGGAAAGCAGTAATTGCAAGGCCCATTGCAAGCGCCGCCGCGATCACTGAGGGTAAAAGTGGTAAAGAAAAGCTGAGCGCAAGCGCCACGCCCAGGATCGCGGCATGGGCCGTTGCTTCTCCAAAATAGGCCATCCGGCGCCAGACAACGAAACAGCCCAAGGGGGCGGTCGCGACTGCGACGCCCAATCCGGCGAGAGTTGCGCGAACCATGAAATCATCGAGCATCAGTGCGTCTCATCATGCGAGTGCGGGTGGTCGTGATCATGCGAGTGGCTGTGCTCGTGCCGATAAAGTGCCATGGTTCCCTTGGTGCCACTTCCGAAAAGCGCGCGGTATTCCGGCGCGTCGGCAACCATCCGCGGAGAACCTTCGCAGCAGATATGGCCATTCAAGCACAGAACGCGGTCTGATGCGGCCATGACGACATGGAGATCATGACTGACCATCAAAATCGCGCATCCCAAATCGTGCCGAACCTGCTCGATCTGCTCATAGAACGCGGCGGAACCGGGTTGATCCAGGCTTTGTGTTGCTTCATCCAACAGCAACAGTTGCGGCCTTTCCAGCAGGGCGCGCGCCAAAAGAACACGCTGGAACTGGCCGCCGGAAAGATCTGCCATCTGGCGGTGTCGGATGTCCGAAACTCCGGCTCGTTCAAGCGCATCCAAAGCTATCGTGGACGCGATGCGCCGGGGCAGGCTCAGGAAGCGCTCTACGGTCATCGGCAGGGCCGCATCCAACGCAAGTTTTTGGGGTACATATCCGATGCGCAGCCCAGGTGCCCGGACAATGTGTCCTTGCGCCAGGGGTACCGCGCCAATCAAGGCCCTCAGAAAGGTGGATTTGCCCGACCCGTTTGGTCCCACGATGGTGACGATTTCACCCGCCGAAATTGCGACGTCGATATTGTCAAGGATCGTGCGGCCCTCCAACTCGATCCTGACGCCCTCGGCGGCAATGACCGGAGGGCTCATGCCACACCTGTTGCGCAAGTGGGGCAAAGACCCTCGGCTTCGACAACGACACGTTCGATGACAAACCCGGTCTTGTCCGCAGCGGTACCCAACCGGCCTTGTTTCAGTTCCGTTTCAGCTTCGGCTACAGCCTTGCATTCTCGGCAGATCAGAAAGGCCGGGACGTGGGCATGGGTGGGGTGGGCACAGGCGGTGTAGGCGTTCAACTGTTCGATTCGGTGGACGAAGCCGTTTTGCACAAGGAAATCCAGTGCCCGATACGCGACTGGCGGTTGCGAACCCAACCTCTCAGACGCGAGGATTTCGAGGATGTCATAAGCCCCCATCGCACGGTGCTTTTCCAGCAGGATTTCCAGTACGCGACGCCTGACGGGGGTCAGTTGTAATTTTTGTTGCCGGCATTTCGCTTCCGCTTCATGCAACGCGGTCGCAATGCAGGTGCCGTGATCGTGGTTGTGAAATCCTATGGCGGTCAAGGGGCTCTCCGTCATTTTAGTGGTTGATATGTTATAACGTCGGAACTATCAAGCTGACCTGAATGTAATAACATATCAACTGAGGCGCCATGTTTAGATTCCCGATCCTGGTGACGTTGCCCTTCTATGCCGGTTCCGTAGCGGCTGAAGTGCCGGTCGTCGCAACGGACATAGCACCGGTTCATTCTTTGGTTGCGCAGGTTATGGAAGGCGTAGGAGAGCCAAAACTGATCATCCGCCCCGGAGTATCGCCTCATGCCTATGCGCTGCGCCCGTCAGAGGCGCGTGTGCTGCAGTCGGCAGATCTGGTGATCTGGATCGGAGAGAGCCTGACGCCCTGGATGGAGAAACCATTGGCGGCACTGGCAGGTGATGCGGAGCAACTGGAATTGCTGGAAATGGATGGAACCATCCTGCACGAGCTTCGCGAGGCGCACGAAGAAGATGACGGGCATGGTCACGAAGGGATAGACCCCCATGCCTGGCTGGATCCGCGTAATGCGCAGGTTTGGGTGGACCACATCGCCAGAGCGTTGGCCGAGGCCGATCCGGAAAACGCGGAGACATATCAGCGTAACTCGGCGGTGGCCAAAAAACGGTTGATACAATTGGAGACGGATATTTCCTTGCATCTTGCCCCGATGCAGGATCGCCCATTTGTGACGTATCACGATGCTTATCAGTATTTCGAACAACGGTTCTCGCTCAACCACACCGGATCGATCACCCTCGGAGACGCCGGTTCTCCCGGCCCCGCGCACCTGGCGGAAGTTCGGGAACATGTGCAAGGAAATTCCGTGACTTGCGTATTTTCCGAGCCCCAATTTGACACACGGTTGGTGGATGCCGTGGCCGAGGAAGCTGAGGTGAGTGTGTATATCCTCGACCCGTTGGGAACAAAGCTTGAACCCGGCGTGGGGATGTATTCCGCTATTCTGAACCAGATGAAAGACAGTTTTTTTGCTTGCGCCAATGGCAACTGACTGGCTGTCAGGCGATCCGGAAACCTTCGATCAACTGCCGCAGTCCAAGCGCTGCCCCTGCGAAGATCGCGGCAAACGTGACCGGTGCGCTGAGTGACAGCACGCTGAACGCGGACATGCCTTGACCGACGGTACAGCCGATTGCCAGCACCGCTCCGATCCCCATGATTGCGGCACCGAGAATTTGCCTGCGCAACTCACGCGGATCTTCACAGGCTTCCCACCTGAAATGGCCCCGGATCATCGATCCAATCAACGCACCGGTCCAGACACCCGCCACCGATCCCACAGCAAAGGAGAGGGGGCGCAAACTGCCGGTCATGGCGAAGAGAATTGTTTCCCCAAGAGGGGCCGAGAAACTGTGTGAAACGACGGGAAGTGCCTCGAACCCGTGCTGAGTAACCCAGAAAGTTCCGGCCCAGCCGGACACAATGGCAAGCGCCACAATCAAAGACCAAAAGATGGATTTCGGGTTTTGCCGCAGCGACGGCGCCCACAGGGCGGCGATGCAAATCGCTGCACCCATCGCTAGACCGATGGTATTTGACGGCAGACCAGTCGCGTTGGCTGCGTGATGGGCAAGGCCAGGCAGGGTTTCACCAGACACCGGGATTTGAGGGAACAGGAAGTTTCGGATCGGGGCCAGTGGGCCGCTAAGTGTGACATAGGTAAATACCCCCATGACCAGCACGATAACAAAGGCGCGCAAGTCACCCCCGCCCAACCGCGCAATCGCGCCGTAACCGCAATTGCCGGACAGCGCCATGCCGTATCCGAACATCAGCCCGCCGACAATGGACGCCAAAGGATTCCAACGGATAGACAGGTAGTAGCTGTTGCCAGGGTCAAAAAGACCGAGTGCGGCCAGAGCAAAACTTCCCATCACGGCGCTGCCGATGGCCAGTGCCCACATCCGCAGTCGCAGGTCAGAGCCGCCATAAAGCAGGTCTTCAATGGCGCCCAGTGTGCAAAACCGCCCCAATCGGGCGGCCAGACCCAACAGAATGCCGCCGCCGAAACCGATAGCGGTGACGATTTGATGGTCGGTCAGTAACTCGAACATGGACCATCTCCCCTTGATCGCATGTGGAATTGACTTGGAGCATGCAGAAATAGCCCGGCCACCGCAAGCGGTCACAAAAGCTGGGTGCGCTGGCAGAAACCGAGTTTTTCAGTCAGTGTCTTTGCAAAAAAGGTCATAAACCGTTTCCAGCATGCGCCGGGGGCGGTCGTCAGCAAGACGGTAATAGATTGCCTTGCCATCGCGGCGCGGTACAACCAGCCCTTCAAGCCTCAAGCGCGACAATTGCTGAGAGACTGCTGCCTGACGGGCCGCGAGCAACTCTTCCAGTTCCGTGACAGATTTCTCGCCGGACACCAGATGGCACAGGATCATCAGCCGCCCCTCGTGGCTGATTGCCTTTAGAAAATTCGACGCCTTGGTCGCATTATCGACCATCTTGTCGAGTTCGTCTTCGGCCATATCGCTTGAAAACTTTGGCAGCGCCATCTTTCGAGTTCCCTACATTCCCAGTGGACGCTTCGAGCGGCTCCCCTCCGCCTCGGTCCAGTGGTCAAATCCGTTACTCTTCTTGTCCAGACATTTCCAGCTACAAGTCCAATATTGTTGCAAATGCGCGACCGTTCGGGCTCACCCACCTGCCAGGGATGCGATTCGGAACTCCGTGTACTCGACCAGCAACCGTTCAAGCAGCGGCCAGAAGAAATCTTCACCAGGGTATCCTTCGAGCCGCGCCAATTCGCGGCCTTGGTCGACCAACAAAAAGGTGGGGGTAAAGGACACGGGGCGATTGATCTGCAACTCATCAGTCACGGTGCGGATGTCGATACGGCGCAATGGAGCAAACTTGCCCTCGTGCGTTTTTGGATAGATCGGCGCGATTTCGGCGTCCCAACGGGCGCACCAACTACACCCTTTCTGTTCGACCATCACCAACTCAGCGGCCGCTGCGGGAAGGACCCACAGCAGAGCAAAAGCAATCGAAAGCAAGAGGCGGCGTATCAGCATGTGCAGTTGTTGACCTGATCTTTCCCATAATATAATTTGAATGTATGAATTTTGCAACCTGCCGTTTGGCCTGCCAATTGCTTGGATGGTGCAATGCTTGAAATTTCTCTGGTCGGAGCATTGACCGCAGGATTGCTCAGCTTTTTTACGCCCTGCATTCTGCCAATGGTCCCGTTTTACCTGTCCTATCTTGGTGGATTGAGCATTGCAGAGTTGCGCGGCGATGGCAGGATTGCCTCTGGCGCGCAGAAGAGGCTGCTTGTTTCTGCTCTGATGTTTGCCCTTGGCGTGACGACTATATTCATGCTGCTGGGGATGGGGGCCACTGCGCTGGGCAAGCTGTTTGGGCAGCACATCGACGCGCTGTCTTATATTGCAGCGGCGGTTCTACTGGTATTCGGCCTGCATTTTCTAGGAATAATCCGAGTTCCCTTTCTCTATCGCGAGGC
The DNA here is from genome assembly GCF_056536925.1 of Ruegeria sp. CI1. Classification (NCBI taxonomy): domain Bacteria; kingdom Pseudomonadati; phylum Pseudomonadota; class Alphaproteobacteria; order Rhodobacterales; family Roseobacteraceae; genus Ruegeria; species Ruegeria sp. CI1. The sequence goes on from NZ_JBQFQP010000005.1 coordinate 17,769, forward strand.
CAGGCTGGAAAGCTCGGCCGAGGCGTCCACCGTGTTCGGGGCTTATCTGATGGGGCTGGCCTTTGGGTTCGGCTGGACGCCCTGCGTGGGGCCAGCACTGGCATCGATCCTGATGATTGCCTCGGGGATGGGGGATATTTGGCGCGGCGCGCTTTTGTTGTTCGTCTACGGAGCGGGCATGACGGCGCCATTTGTAATCGCCGCGTTGTTCGCCAAACCGTTTCTGGCATGGGTGCAGCGTCACCGAGCCGCGTTTGCCTGGGTCGAAAGGGCCATGGGCGCGATGCTGATCCTGTTTGCTGTGTTGATTGCAACCGGCGGGGTCAACTTGATCGCCGATGCAATGATCCGGTGGGTTCCAGGATTTGCCAGCATAGGTTGACTTAATAGGAGAGAGAAATGACAAGACTGGTTGCCGTGTTTTTTGCCGCCCTGCTTGCTGTACCCGTGTTGAGTGCTGAACTGGGTGATGACGGTCTGCATAAGGCAGACTGGATGCGGGATACATTCAAGGACCTGAGCGAGGATTTTGCCGAGGCCCAATCCGAAGGAAAGCGCTTGCTGCTGCTGGTCGAGCAGCGCGGGTGTCTGTATTGCAAGGATATGCACGACAACACTTTCCCCGACCCGCGGGTGATGGCGATGTTGGAGGACACCTATTTCCCGGTGCAGATCAACCTGCATGGAGATACCGAAATCGTCGATGTCGATGGTCAGGTTTTGTCGGAAAAACAGGCAACCCGCCGATGGGGTGTTTTGTTCACGCCCACAATGATCTTTTTGCCAGTCGAGATGGACGCCGAACGCTCGGCAGCGGAACAGGCGGTTGCCGTTATGCCCGGGGCGTTTTCTCCGGGAACCACGCTGGATCTTTTGACCTGGGTTGCCGAGGAGCGCTATCTGGATCAGTCCGAGGAAGATTTCCAGCGCTATCACGCCCGCATGATTCGTGAACGAAACGATGGTGATACACGCTGAGACGCGCGGGCTGAAAGAACTCTGTACAGAATTTTCAATCGAATTCACGGCTGAGGCGTGAAATAAAACAAAAAATTCACAAACATGAATTTGTTGTTGCGTTCCATCTGTTCGGTGGCCTACGGTATGCAAAGCGAGTTTCGCCGCGCCCTGCGCGGCAGCCAAGGGGAGGACACATGAAAACTGCTTCACTGACATTGGCCGCAATTGTGGTTGCAGGCGCCGCGCTTGCAGAAACCGGCCCCAACGACGTTGCTTTCACGGAGGATGGCGCTGTCGAGGCTTCGTTGACCGGAAAGCCCGGCGACGCGTCCAACGGTGCGATGGTAGTAGGCGAAAAATCCATGGGAAATTGCGTTGCCTGCCATCAGGTTTCGGCCCTGTCCGACGTGCCTTTCCAAGGTGAAGTTGGCCCGTCGCTTGACGGCGCAGGGGATCGCTGGACCGAAGCCGAGCTTCGCGGTCTCGTCTCAAATGCGAAGATGACCTTCGAAGGAACGGTCATGCCTGCCTTCTATAAAACGGATGGCTTCGTTCGGCCCGGTGACGCCTACACGGGCAATGCGCCAGAAGGGCCGCTGCCGCCTATCTTGGCCGCGCAGGATATCGAGGATGTGGTCGCATTCCTGGCGACCCTGAAGGAAGAGTGAGGCGCGTCGCCTGTGTCTTTCAGCATGCAAAGGAGAATAACGATGGAATTCACACGTCGTGACACCTTGGGCCTTGCCCTAGGCGCAGCGGCCCTTTCGGTCCTGCCCTTCCGCGCAAATGCGGCGGCCGAGGATTTGATTGCGGAATTCACCGGAGGCGCCGAACTTGCGGATGCCGGAGTAACCCTGACCGCACCGGAAATCGCAGAGAATGGCAATACCGTTCCGATCGAGGTGTCGGCGCCGGGCGCATCGGCGATCATGGTTCTGGCTACCGGCAACCCGACACCGGGTGTCGCGACCTTCAACTTTGGGCCATTGGCCGGGTCGCAAGCGGCATCTACGCGCATCCGCCTGGCGGAAACGCAGGATGTTGTTGCAATCGCCAAACTGGCCGACGGCTCTTTCGCCAAGGCCAGCGCGACCGTGAAAGTGACCATCGGGGGGTGCGGCGGTTGATTGCCGTCCATCCGATAAACAGGAGAATTCACAATGGCATCTGGTGTTAAACCCCGCGTCAAGGTCCCGAAAAGCGCGGCTGCGGGCGAAGCAGTGACAATCAAGACTCTGATCAGCCATAAGATGGAAAGTGGTCAGCGGAAGGACAAGGAAGGCAACGTCATTCCGCGTTCGATCATCAACCGCTTCACCTGCGAGTTCAACGGGCAGCTTGTGATTGACGTTAAAATGGAACCGGCAATCTCGACCAATCCGTATTTCCAGTTCGAGGCGACCGTGCCGGAGGCAGGGGAGTTTGCCTTTACCTGGCATGACGATGACGGCTCGGTCTACGACGAGAAAAAGTCGATCGCCATCGCATGATACAGGGCGCGAGAACAATGGCCATGCCGCACGGAACCGGCGCGGCCGACCACCCAAGGGAGGATATTGAATGAATTTCAGGGCAATGAGTGCGATTGCCGCATTGGTCGCCGCGCCGCTGGCAGCGGGTGCCGGTCCTGACGAGGACAACCTCGTTGTGAATGGCGAGATCGAGATGGTCACAAAAACTGCAGCACCGGCGCATCTTTCCGATGCAATGGATGAGATTTATTCGGGTTGGCGTTTTCGTTCGGATGAAACTCAGGCGCTTCAGATGGATGATTTTGACAATCCCGCAATGGTGTTTGTGGATCAGGCGCAGGAAGCGTGGGACACGGTCGAAGGAAGCGAAGGCAAATCCTGTGCGTCCTGTCATGGAGCTGTCGAAGAGAGCATGGCCGGTGTGCGGGCCGTGTATCCAAAGTGGAATGAAAAAGCAGGCGAAGTCCGCACTCTGGTGATGCAGGTGAATGATTGCCGCGAGAACCAGATGGGGGCAGAAAAATGGAAGTATGACGGCGGAGAAATGACCGCAATGGAAGCTCTGATTTCTGTGCAATCCCGTGGAATGCCGGTCAACGTGGCCATCGACGGCCCCGCCCGGGAAACCTGGGAAAAGGGCAAGGAAGTATACTATACGCGGTACGGCCAGCTGGAGTTGAGTTGCGCCAATTGCCACGAACAAAACTATGGCAACATGATCCGTGCCGACCACCTGAGTCAGGGGCAAATCAACGGGTTCCCGACCTATCGGTTAAAAAATGCCAAGTTGAACAATGCACACGCACGCTTCAAGGGTTGTGTGCGTGACACCCGTGCCGAGACCTTCAAACCGGGTAGCGATGAGTTCGTCGCTCTGGAGCTTTACGTTGCTTCGCGCGGCAATGGCTTGTCGGTCGAAGGTCCGTCTGTCCGTAACTGAAACCGAAAAACCCCGCGTCATTGTGCGCGGGGTTTTTCCGTATCAACAAATTCAATAAAGCGAATGCAATCAAGGTTAATAGGGAAAGTTGGTCCAGATGATCTCGCGTCGTGATTTTCTTCAGGTCTCAATGGCGGCTTCGGCCCTTGTGGGGGCGTCGGGTTTCGGCAACTGGGCCCGACTGGCCGCGCAGCAAAACCTGACGCAGGACCAGTTGTTGGAGTTCGAAACCTACGGAAACATCAGCCTGATCCATGTCACGGATATTCATGGCCAGCTGAAGCCGATATATTTCCGTGAACCCGAAATCAACCTGGGCGTTGGAGAAAACAAGGGATACGTGCCTCACATTACCGGCGCAGATTTCCGCAAGGCCTACGGGATCCTAGATGGAAGCGCGTCTGCTTATGCCCTGACGTATGATGACTTTTCGGCGCTATCCAAGGCCTATGGTCGCGTGGGTGGCATGGATCGTGTCGCTACTGTCATCAACGCCATTCGCGCCGATCGACCTGATGCTCTTCTGCTTGATGGCGGGGACACATGGCACGGCTCTTACACGTGCTACCAGACCGAGGGTCAGGACATGGTCAACGTCATGAACGCCTTAAAGCCCGATGCCATGACCTTCCATTGGGAGTTCACTTTAGGCAGCGAGCGGGTGAACGAGATTGTCGAAAGCCTGCCTTTTGCCGCACTGGGACAGAACATATTCGATGCCGAATGGGACGAACCAGCCGAGTTGTTTAAGCCCTACAAGTTCTTAGAACGTGGCGGGGCCAAGATAGCCGTAATCGGGCAGGCTTTCCCCTATATGCCCATTGCCAACCCACGCTGGATGTTTCCCGAGTATTCGTTCGGCATACGCGATGAAAACATGCAGGCCACGGTCGACGAGGTTCGCGCCGACGGCGCCGACGTGGTGGTCGTGTTGTCCCACAACGGATTTGACGTCGACAAGAAGATGGCGGGCAAGGTGCAGGGGATCGACGTGATCCTGTCAGGCCACACGCATGATGCGCTGCCCGACCCGGTGCTGGTCGAAAAGACCCATATCATCGCGAGCGGATCGAATGGCAAGTTCGTCAGCCGGGTAGACATGGATGTGCGCGATGGCCAGTTGATGGGACTGCGCCACAAACTGATTCCAGTCTTTTCAAACGTAATTGCGCCCGACCCGGCGATGACGGCGCTGATCGAAGAACAGCGCGCACCGTTTGCGGCCGATCTGGCCGAGGTGATCGGCAAGACCGACTCGCTGCTTTTCCGGCGCGGCAATTTCAACGGCACCTGGGACGATCTGATCTGCGACGCGCTGATCTCGGAACGAGAGGCCGATATCGCCATGTCCCCCGGCGTTCGTTGGGGGCCGAGCCTTGTTCCCGGCGACGATATCACCCGCGAAGATATCTGGAACGTCACCTCGATGAGTTACGGGCAGGCTTATCGGTCAGAGATGACTGGCGAGTTTATCAAGGTCATCCTCGAAGACGTGGCCGACAACATCTTCAACCCTGACCCATACTATCAGCAGGGCGGTGATATGGTGCGGATCGGTGGGATGGGGTACCGGATCGACATAAACAAATCGCAGGGCGAACGCATCAGTGAAATGACGCTACTCAAGACCGGTGAGGCGATCGATCCAGCCAAAATTTATGTCGTCGCCGGATGGGCCAGCGTCAACGAAGGCACCGAAGGTCCGATGATATGGGACGTGGTAGAGAGCCACATCCGCAAGCAGGAAACCGTCACGGTCAACCCCAAAAACTCGGTCAATGTCGTGGGTGCCTGAGCGCCCGCCAGCTCATTTACGCACCCAAGACAACAGGTGTGATGAAGTTTAAGGAGGCAAGTTTGAGATGAGTGAGAACTTCCTAAAAAACGCCCCGTCCCGCCGTCAGTTTCTTACCGGCGCTGCTGCTGCCGGGGCAGGGGCGTTTTCTGCGGGTGTGGTGCGGGCGGCAGAGCCTGACCCGCTGATCACGGAAATTCAGGAATGGGCGCGCTCGACAGGTGAAGGCGTGGATGTCACCCCATACGGATTGCCTATACAGTTTGAATCTGACGTCGTGCGCCGGAACGTGGAATGGCTGACGGCGGATACGATCAGTTCCATCAATTTCACTCCGATCCATGCCCTTGACGGCACCATAACGCCTCAAGGATGCGCGTTTGAACGCCACCATTCCGGTGCCATTGAGTTGAACAAGCAGGACTACCGGCTGATGATCAACGGTCTGGTGGATACACCACTGGTATTCACCTATGCCGACCTGGAACGGTTTCCGCGCGAAAACCACGTCTATTTCTGTGAATGTGCCGCCAATACCGGGATGGAATGGGCCGGTGCGCAACTGAATGGCGCGCAGTTCACTCATGGCATGATACACAACATGGAGTACTCCGGTGTGCCGTTGCGCACCTTGCTGGAAGAAGCCGGAGTGAAGCTGGAAGGCAAGTGGATCTATGTCGAAGGTGCGGACGCCAGTTCGAACGGTCGGTCGATCCCGCTGGATAAGGCTATGGATGACGTATTGGTGGCGTTCAAGGCCAATGGCGAAGCGCTGCGCAAAGAACACGGCTATCCTGTCCGTCTTGTGGTTCCCGGCTGGGAAGGGAACATGTGGATCAAGTGGCTGCGCCGGGTCGAAGTGACAGAAGGTCCAGTGGAAAGTCGCGAAGAAACCTCTAAATACACCGATACTCTGGCCAATGGGATCAGCCGCAAATGGACCTGGGTGATGGACGCCAAATCCGTAGTCACGTCGCCGAGTCCGCAGGCGCCGATTACCCATGGTCCGGGGCCCTTGGTGATCACCGGATTGGCCTGGTCGGGCCGGGGCGCGATCACGGGTGTTGATGTGTCGGTTGACGGTGGCAAGAACTGGATGCCCGCTCGTCTGGCCGCGCCGGGCACCGACAAGGCGCTGACGCGGTTCTATCTCGATCATAACTGGGATGGTTCTGAAATGTTGCTGCAAGCGCGCGCCAAAGATTCGACCGGATATGTGCAACCCAGCAAGGCGCAATTACGCGAGGTGCGGGGCGAAAACTCGATCTACCACAACAATTGCATCCAGACCTGGTGGGTCAAGGCGAATGGGGAGGCCGAGAATGTCGAAGTTTCTTAATGTTCTTGTCGGAACCGTGCTTGGCTCTATTTGTGTCGCCGCGCCGGTATTGGCTGGGACATATGGTCTTGGCCGCCCGGCACTGCCCGAGGAAATTGCTGCCTGGGATTTGGACGTCTCGCCAGACGGTACCGGCCTGCCTGCGGGATCCGGTTCAGTGGAAGACGGCGAAATGGTATTTGCTGACAACTGCGCTATCTGCCATGGCGATTTTGCCGAAGGCGTCGACAACTGGCCCAAGCTGGCAGGCGGTGAAAGCACTCTTGCCGACAAGGACCCGCTCAAGACAGTTGGGTCCTATTGGCCCTATCTGTCGACCGCGTGGGACTATGTCCATCGGTCCATGCCATTCGGCGACGCCCAGACAATGAGCGTGGACGATACCTATGCAATAGTGGCCTACATCCTTTACTCCAACGACTTGGTCGAGGATGATTTCGTCCTGTCGAACGAGAACTTCCTTGAAGTCGAAATGCCCAATGCGAACGGGTTCATCGTCGATGATCGGGAGGAGGCCGAGGCGCATTTCTGGGACATCGAACCCTGCATGGAAAACTGCAAGGACAGCGTTGAGATCACCATGCGCGCCATGGTGCTGGATGTAACGCCTGAAGAGGAAGGTGAAGCTGTGGAAGCATCGCCGTCCGAACCGGTCGTGGATGAACCGGTTCAGGAAGCAGCCCTTGATCCGGCTTTGGTTGAACATGGTGAGAAAACATTCAAGAAATGCAAAGCCTGCCACCAGGTCGGAGAAGGTGCGCAGAACAAGGTTGGACCGGCGTTGAACGGAGTTGTCGGAGCCGCCGCTGCGAGAGCCGACGGTTTCAAGTATTCCAAGGCCCTGCAAACAGCCGCCGAGGGTGGCCTAATCTGGTCTGAGGAGGAGCTGGCGGCGTTTCTAGCCAAGCCAAAAGCTTACATGAAGGGCACCAAGATGTCCTTTGCCGGACTGAAGAAGGAAAAGGATGTCGAGGCGGTCATCGCCTATATCCAAAGCTTCGGGAACTGAACAATGCGCTGGACAGCAGTGGCATTGTTGGTCTGGGTGGTATTCAACATGTCCGCTCAGGCTGATGAAACAGCGATCGCGATCGGCGACGTCTGACGGGGCGAGCGGCTGTTCCTCCAGAAATGCGGAAGCTGCCACCAAGTGGGTGAAAACGCCGAGCACGGTGCCGAAGAAGGCACCGCCCGCACCTGAACAACGTTTTTTGATCGCATTATCGCCCAATTCGATGATTTCACTTATTCCGAAGGCAACTATCGCGCACGCCGCGATTGTATGGTTCAGGGAAAAGCATGCGTCATCGTGGTCGGCGGTGGTGCAGGTGGGGCAACCACCGCGTGTTATATCGCCAAAGATTCCACGGATGCCATAGCCGTGACCCTTTCAGGAGGCGGAACGCTGAGTTATGACCGGCCGGTCCTGTCGCCCGGGACCGGTTTCGTCGGTGGTTCTGTCGAAGGCTGGGACCTGACCGCGCAGAATATCTGTGTTCTAGGTGACGCGTGCGCGCAATGTGACATGCGCAAATCCGGGTTTTCCGTCAAGTCGCAGGCTAAAGTCGCGGCCATGGCTGTTCGCGCGGCGCTTACGGGTTCAAAGCCGTTCCTGGTGAAGTTCTCGAACACCTGCTGGTCGCTAATCGATACCAATGATGGGGTCAAGGTTGGCGCGACTTATGAGGCGACCGAAGAGAAATCACAAAGGACGACGGCTTTATCAGCCAGACCGGAGAAGGGGCGGAACTGCGGCGGGCCACATACGAGGAAAGCGTTGGCTGGTACGCAGGTATCACCGCGGATATGTTTGGCTAGGTCACGAACCTACGACCACGCCTTGCGAAAGGAATGCGGCGGCGCACCGTATTTGGCGCGAAACTGTCGCGACAGGTGACTGGTATTGGCAAAACCGGTAGCTGCTGCAATTTCGGCCACCGTCATGTTAGTTTCGTTGAGGTATGTAAATGCCCGGGACAGGCGCAGATCAAGATAATAGGCCATCGGCCCCTGCTGTAGATACCGCTTGAACAACCGTTCCAACTGGCGTCTCGATATGCCGAGCCGCTCGCTCAGTTCGATGCTTGAAAGAGGATCTTCAGACTCCTTTTCCATCAACTGGATCGCCTTGAGAAGCGCAGGGTTTCGGCTGCCGATGATTACGGATTGTGCCGATCGCTGCGGTGATCGGTTTCCAGATCGCATGTGAATGCACATGTCCGCGACCATGATCGCCAGTTCCACCCCATGACGCTGTTCGATCAGGGCCAGCATCATGTCAATGGCCGAGTTTCCTCCACCACACGTGGTGATGCGCCCATCAACTTCGAATATATTCGGTGTCGGTGTCAGGTTTGGAAACGCTTCGACGAAACCGGGCTGGTTTTCCCAATGCAGAGTGAATCTCCGTCCCTCAAGCAACCCTGACTTCGCCAACGCAAATGCACCCGTGCAAATTCCGCCCAGCGACCGGCCAAACCGGTATTCCTTGCGCAGCCAATTCAGGACTGCTGGCGAGTAGCTCCGTTCCGGCTCGACCCCGGCGCAGACAAACCCCAGCGCGTCAGAAGGTAGTGGTTCCAGTACTTTGTCCGGTGTAATCCGCAACCCGTTGGAACAGGTTATCGGCTCGCCGGTTTCTGTCATTGTGTGCCATGTATAAAGCTGTTTCTTGGTCAGTTGATTAGCGATGCGCAACGGTTCGATTGCTGCAGCCAAGGCAAGCATCGTGGTGCGCGGAAGCAGCAGAAAGCAGAACTTTTGCGGAGGCCCATCAAAAGCAAGTTTGAGATTGGCGGACGCTCCTTTCTGAATAAAAGGATCTCGTGACATGATTTCGACACCGGTTTTGGCGACATCAGATCGGTCTGCGCCGCGATTGTGTGACGTGACGTCGTTTGGGCTTCTCTAAACTGGTAACTCGAATGCCGATCGTCAACGTTGCGACGTCTTGCAACAGAGTTGCGACAGACATCGAAACATCCGAAACGCAGGAATTCTATCTGCGGGCCTTGCGGCCCCTCAGAGGCGGCACTAAGACTCGTGTAATCCTTTGTCGGGTACGGTCCCGATCCAATCGCAAAGAGCAGGCAGGTTTCTATGTTCGATCCAGTTGACACCTACATGAACACCCTCGTCCCCATGGTCGTCGAGCAAACCAGCCGCGGCGAGCGGGCCTATGACATCTTTTCTCGCCTGCTCAAGGAGCGGATTATTTTTATCAATGGCCCAATCCATGACGGCATGAGTCATCTGGTGGTGGCGCAATTGCTTCATCTTGAAGCGGAAAACCCGAACAAAGAGATCTCGATCTACATCAATTCTCCCGGCGGCGTTGTGACCAGTGGTTTGTCCATTTACGATACAATGCAGTATATCAAACCGAAATGTTCAACATTGGTCATCGGTCAGGCCGCTTCGATGGGGTCGGTTCTGCTGGCTGGCGGGGAGAAGGGAATGCGGTTCTCGCTGCCCAATAGCCGCATCATGGTACATCAGCCATCGGGCGGATATCAAGGACAGGCTAGTGACATCATGATCCATGCCGCCGAGACGCAAAAACTCAAAGACAGGCTTTATGACATTTACGTAAAGCACACCGGACAAACCAAAAAAGCGGTTGAAAAGGCGCTGGACCGCGACAATTTCATGTCGCCGGAAGAAGCCAAAGAATGGGGGCACATCGACGAAATCGTCGAAAACCGTGCCAAGGCAGGCGATGACGAAGCCTGACACGGCATTTCGCCAAACCTCAGGCCATCAGCGGCGCGGGGTGGCAATTTGAGATTGTAGCGGTCGGTGTGCTGGCCTAAGCTGGGTACACACGCAGCAGAGCGCCGCCCTTGGACAGGGTGGCAAAGACGGAGCCCGAAAGGTAAATCATGGCGACGAATTCAGGCGGTGACGGCAAAAACACGCTTTACTGCAGCTTCTGCGGCAAAAGCCAGCACGAGGTGCGCAAACTGATCGCAGGACCGACCGTGTTCATCTGTGATGAGTGTGTCGAACTCTGCATGGACATCATCCGCGAGGAAACAAAAGCAAGCGGCCTGAAATCCACCGACGGTGTGCCAACACCAAAGGATATCTGTGAAGTCCTGGATGACTATGTAATCGGACAAACCACTGCTAAACGCGTGCTGTCGGTCGCGGTTCACAATCATTACAAGCGTTTGAACCACGCTCAGAAGTCGGGCGGGGATATCGAGTTGGCAAAATCCAACATCCTCCTGATTGGTCCGACGGGTTGTGGCAAAACGCTGTTGGCTCAAACGTTGGCGCGCATTCTGGATGTGCCCTTCACTATGGCCGACGCCACAACGCTGACCGAGGCCGGTTATGTAGGTGAGGACGTCGAGAACATCATTCTCAAGCTGTTGCAGGCATCCGAGTACAATGTCGAGCGCGCGCAGCGCGGCATCGTCTATATCGATGAGGTCGACAAGATCACCCGCAAGTCCGAAAACCCCTCGATTACACGCGACGTGTCGGGCGAGGGTGTTCAGCAGGCATTGCTGAAGCTGATGGAGGGCACTGTGGCCTCCGTTCCGCCGCAGGGCGGGCGCAAGCATCCGCAACAGGAATTCCTGCAGGTGGATACGACCAACATCCTGTTCATCTGCGGCGGCGCATTTGCTGGTCTTGACCGGATCATTGCGCAGCGTGGCAAGGGGTCCGCGATGGGGTTCGGTGCCGATGTGCGTGACAATGATGAGCGCGGTGTAGGCGAGATATTTAAGGATCTGGAGCCCGAAGACCTGCTGAAATTCGGACTGATTCCGGAATTTGTCGGTCGCCTCCCGGTTCTTGCGACACTGGAAGATCTGGACGAAGATGCTCTGGTGACAATCCTCACTCAACCCAAGAACGCATTGGTCAAGCAATACCAACGCCTGTTCGAACTGGAAGCTGCCGAGCTTGATTTCACCGATGACGCGCTCAAGGCCATCGCCAAACGGGCAATCCAGCGCAAGACCGGCGCGCGCGGGCTGCGCTCGATCCTCGAAGACATCCTGCTGGACACCATGTTTGAACTGCCGGGCATGAAAAATGTGACAAAGGTCGTGGTGAACGAAGAGGCCGTGACCTCCGACGCGCAGCCGCTGATCATCTATGCAGACGCGGGTAAGGAATCGGCCTCTGCCGGTTGATCTGCCGGATACAACAGCTTCAACGGCGCGGATTGATCCGCGCCGTTTTCTTGTGAGGTAATCGAAGTGATCAAACGCATTTCATCCGGGGGCGAGTTCGAAGCGAAAGTCGGTTATTGCCGCGCGGTGGTGGCGGGCGGCTTTATTCATGTGGCTGGCACGGTTGGGCAGGGTGAGACGATCGTCGAACAATGCCGATCGGCGTTGGGCATCATTGAAAAGGCGCTCGCCGAGGGGGGAGCCACCTTCGATAACGTTGTACGCGTGACCTACATGCTGTCCGACCGTCACGAGTTCGCGCCGTGTTGGCCCATTCTGGCGGAAACGTTTGGCGAAAATCCGCCAGCTGCGACCATGATCGAATGTGGGTTGATCGACCCGAAATACCGTATCGAAATTGAAGTCACCGCAGTTCTGCCGGAATGAGGTTTGCGGCCTTTGTCGCACTGGACCTTGGCGCGCCTTTGGTCCATACCTGCCAAGGACAAAATTCCGGAGGCAGCCGATGGGAATCCTGAATACTCTTCTGAAAGCCGTAACATGGTGGAACGGTGCGACCCTGAACACGCAAATCTATACTGCGCGCAAGGGCGTCAAGGTTGGCGAGGATGACCAGGGCAACGTGTTTTATCGCAATGCCGATGACAGCAAGCGCTGGGTGATCTTCAACGGCGAGGCCGAGGCCAGCCGGATCGACCCGAATTGGCACGGCTGGCTGCACCGGACCTGGGACGAGCCGCCGACCGACAAGCCACTTGCACACAAATCCTGGGAAAAACCGCACCAGGAAAACATGACCGGTTCGGCACTGGCCTATGCGCCGGCCGGTTCGCTTCGCCGTCCCGATCCGATCAAACGCAGCGACTATGAGGCGTGGAGCCCGGAATAAGAAGAGGCAGAGCAATGTCTAGCCACAACATGACCGAAGTCGTGGTCGGCGGGGTCGTACTGGCCTTTGCGGTCGCATTCGGTGTCTATGCCAGCCAGTCGGCGGGGCTGTCGCAAAACCGCTCCGGTTACGAGTTGGGCGCATCCTTCCGTTCGCTCGAAGGAGTGACCGTTGGCACCGATGTCCGCTTGGCCGGGGTCAAGATCGGTACCGTAACGGATGTGATGCTGAACCCGGAAAGCTATCGCGCGGATACGCTTTTTTCTGTCGCCGACGGCATTCAAATCCCCGACGACAGTGCGGTTGTGATTTCCTCCGAAGGGCTGTTGGGGGGTAACTTTGTCGAGGTGATGCCTGGCGGCTCGCCATTTTTCTTTGAACCGGGCGACGAAGTCGAGGACACGCAAGGCGCGGTCAGCCTGATTTCCCTGCTCGTCAAATTCGTCGCCGGAGATGGGAGCAGTTCCGAGTGATCCGTGCGACTGCCCTAATCCTTGCCTTTTCATGCTGCGGCGGAGCACTGACGCAGGAAGCGGTAACCTCTGGTACCGGTGCCATTTTACGCGGCTTGGACAAGGTAAACGGTCAGACTATCGACGTGAAAGTGGCGTCAGGTGAAACGGCGCCGGTTTTTGGATTGGAAGTCGCGCTTGGCGATTGCCGGTATCCTCCGGACAATCCCACGGGCGACGCTTTCGCCTATCTCACCATATGGGAACAGGAGAAATCCGACGAGTTGTTCGATGGTTGGATGATTGCAACGTCACCCGCATTGAACGCGCTGGATCATGCGCGTTACGATGTCTGGGTTATCCGTTGTATGACCCCCTGAGGGGTCTGCTCGATCTCGGCGGCAAAGTTAGCTTTGCCCTCAATCGCTTCCTTCAGTTCGCGTCGGTATTGCGCGCGCGGAACTTCGATTGCCCCGAGCGAGGCAAGATGGGCGGTCAGGAACTGAGTGTCAAACAGTTTGTAACCCGTCTGTCGCAGACGATCGACCAGATAGGCCAGTGCAATTTTTGATGCGTCTTCACGGCGAGAAAACATGCTTTCACCAAAAAAAGCTGCTCCGAGAACCACGCCATAGACACCGCCCATCAGCCGCTCATCCTGCCACACTTCGACCGAGTGGGCATGGCCGCGTTGAAACAACGATTGGTAGAGGTGCCTCAGTTCGGCGTTGATCCAGGTTTCTGCCCGATCTGCGCAACCCTCGATCACACCTTGAAAGTCCTGATTGATGGTGACCCGATAGTCCGCCCGACGGATGCGACGTGCGAGTGAGCGTGAGATGTGAAACCCGTCCAGCGGGAATACACCGCGGTGCTGCGGATCGACCCAGAACAGTTCCGGGTCGTCGCGATGTTCGGCCATCGGAAAAATTCCGATGGAATAGCCATGCAACAAAAGTTCTGGCGACAGGCTCATGACGGATGCCCCAAGGTCGGACGAGTCGCCCGACCTGTTTTGCTATTGGGCCAAATTCTCCGCAAGCCAGTGTTCCAGCCAGTGGATGTTATAGTCGCCGCTGTGGATGTCCGGCTCCTGCAGCAGGGCGTGGAACAGGGGAACGGTCGTGTCCACACCGTCCACGATCAGTTCACCCAGAGCGCGTTGAAGACGGGCCAGAGCTTCGTCCCGGTCACGCCCCTGTACGATCAGTTTGCCAATCAGAGAGTCGTAGTAGGGTGGGATCGAATAACCGTTATAAAGCGCCGAATCCATCCGCACACCCAGACCGCCGGGGGCGTGATAGGCCGTGATCTTGCCCGGGCAAGGCGAGAAATTCGGTAATCTTTCGGCATTGATCCGCACTTCGATGGCGTGGCCATTGATCTTCAGATCGTTCTGACCAAATGACATCGGTTGTCCTGCCGCAACAAGGATCTGTTCGCGCACCAGATCGACCCCAAATATGCCTTCAGTGACGGGATGTTCGACCTGCAGGCGGGTGTTCATCTCGATGAAGTAGAACTCGCCCTTTTCATAGAGAAACTCGATGGTACCTGCGCCGATATAATTAATCTTGGCCACTGCGTCCGCGCAGACTTTGCCAATCCTCGTGCGTTCTTGCGGCGAAATACATGGGCCGGGGGCCTCTTCAAAGACTTTCTGGTGGCGACGTTGCAGCGAGCAGTCTCGTTCGGCCAGATGAACCGCGTTGCCCTTGCCGTCGCCAAAGACCTGAATTTCGATATGGCGCGGCGTGGTCAGGTATTTTTCGATATAGACTTCGTCATTGCCAAAAGCGGCTTTGCCTTCGGCCCGCGCGGTCAGGAATGCGCTTTCCATTTCAGCGGCAGTTTTTGCCACTTTCATGCCGCGCCCGCCTCCGCCGGCTGTGGCCTTGATAATGACCGGATACCCGATCTCTTCACCAATCCTTTTCGCAGTCTCCAGGTCGGGAACGCCACCATCCGAACCGGGCACGCAGGGCACACCCAGGGCCTTCATCGTGTCTTTGGCGGTGATTTTGTCGCCCATGATCCGGATATGTTCGGCGGTGGGGCCGATAAATGTGATACCGTGATCTTCGACGATCTGAACGAAATCCGCGTTTTCAGATAGAAAGCCGTATCCGGGGTGGATTGCCTGAGCGCCGGTAATCTCGCAGGCTGAGATGATGGCGGGCATTGACAGATAGCTTTTCGGACTGGGGGGCGGGCCAATACAGACGGATTCGTCGGCCATACGCACATGCATTGCATCGCTGTCGGCGGTGGAATGCACGGCGACCGTCGCAATCCCCATCTCGCGCGCGGCGCGGATCACGCGCAGGGCGATCTCGCCTCGGTTGGCAATCAGGATTTTGTCAAACATCCCGCACCCTTACTCGACAATGACCAGGGGCGTGCCGAACTCGACCGCATCGCCATCGCCCACGAGTATGCGCTTGACGGTTCCAGACTTGGGAGCGTGGATGTGGTTCATGGTCTTCATGGCTTCGACGATCAGAAGAGTGTCGCCCTCGGACACACTGGCCCCAACAGACACGAAAGGTGCCGCCCCGGGCTCGGCTTGCAGATAAACAGTTCCGACCATGGGCGAGGTCACCGCGCCGGGGTGGCTGGCTGGGTCTTCGGCGGGCGCCGGTGCCGCGGCAGATGGGGCGGCCGGTACCGCAACAGGTGCTGCTGCCGGAGCGTGCGAGGGTGCCGCGATCTGAACCGGCGCGGCCACGGTCTGTGAAACGCGGCTGACGCGAACATTCAGGCTGTCCTCTTCGCCGTATTCACGCTTGACCTGTAGCTCGGTCAGATCGTTTTCACGCAGCAACTCGGCCAGAGCCTTGATGAACGCCACGTCCGCTTCGTGTTTGTTGTCTGTCATGAGTGTCCTCGACGGTTCCCCTTTGGCCCGTCTGTTCTTGCGGGCTCTGGTAAATTACCCGGCGTTATAGGCCATGAAATCAGCCATGAAAAGCGCCGTATGGGCCGATAGATGGGGGAAAACCTCAAAGAATACCAGTGGCCGAGGGCCTCAAAGAGGCATGCCAGACATCTTCGCGACCAGTTCCGGCAACTTGCGCGCACCAAATTTCTCCAAAAGTCGCGCTCGGTGCGCCTCGATAGTGCGATAGCTGAGTCCAAGTTCAGCGCCAATTTCCTTGGCGGACAGGCCACGGCAGGACAGGATCGCAACTTCGCGCTCTCGGGTGGTTAATTCCACGATCGGGCGCTCTTCGGATATGTCAGAAAAACTCCAGATACTGTGACGGAAAGGATCATCCGGGGTCAACGAGCGACCACGTGCGCGGCACCAGAACAGATCGCCATTGCGCCTACGCATGACACGTTCGTCAGTATAATAACCGGTTTCCTTCATCACCTGCAGGCCACGTGCGCCGATCCTTTCCCAATCGGCAACCGACGGATACAGGTGCAGCAGTGGCATGTTACGATATTGTTCTTCCCCACCGCCAAACATGCGGGCAAACTGCAGATTGCAGCGCCGGATGACCCGGTTTTCCAATTCGACCAGGCCGATCGGGGCATATTCAAAGGCGGCGTCGCTCATGTATTCATGGTGACGGGTATTTCTACGGAATTGAAGCGAAAAGGTTTGGATGACTAGGATTTTGCAACTATCGGAATGGGCAAGCGGCGAGATCACGGCGAAAACACCGCAGCCGATCGCCTTCGGGTTCGGTGATGTTGTGGGAGGGTGGGAATGAATATTGGTCTTTGGCTTGCACGCCAGGCACAAATTAGCGGATCGCGGCCAGCACTTTATCTGGGGCGGGACAGGGTGGCCAGCTATCAGGAGTTTCATGACCGCGCAGCACGATTGGCGGGCTGGTTGCTGAGTCAGGGGATCAGGCCTGGCGACCGGGTTGCGATCTTTATGAAGAATTGTCCGGACTACCTGATTGCCAAATACGCGATCTGGTATGCCGGTGCGGCGGCCGTGCCGGTCAATGCCAAACTGCATGGGCGTGAGGTGGCTTATATCCTGGGAAATTCCGGTACCGGCATTACGTTCACCTCTCCCGGTCTGACCGAGGCTTTGCTGGAGGCAGATGTGCAAGGCCGTGTCATCGATATTTCCAGTGCGGATTATTCATCGGCGATGGAACACGAGCCGATTGCCGAGGTGGCACATCGCTCGCCGCATGATTTGGCCTGGTTGTTTTACACCTCGGGAACCACAGGTAAGCCCAAGGGGGTGATGATCACGCACCGCATGCTGATGGCCGTTTCGCTGACCTACAGGGCCGATGTCGACAAGGTTTCAGGGAAAGATGCCATCCTCTATGCCGCCCCGATGAGTCATGGCGCGGGTCTTTACAGCATGGTGCATGTGCTTGCCGGCGCGCGCCACGTTTGCCCCGGATCAGGCGGGTTTGATGAGGCGGAAATCTTTGACCTCGCCCGTCATTTTGATCGAATCCAGTTGTTTGCCGCGCCGACGATGGTCAAACGCATGACCGACGTCGCGAAAAGCATGGGGGAAACAGGAACCGGACTACGAACCATCGTCTATGCGGGCGGGCCTATGTATCTGGCCGACATCACTGAAGCTGTCGCGCATTTCGGGCCGGTCTTCGTACAGATCTACGGTCAGGGGGAATGCCCGATGGGGATCACCGCGCTGTCGCGGGACAACGTGACGGACCGTACCCATTTCCGTTGGAAAGAACGGCTGGCCAGCGTCGGGCGTGCGCAATCGACTGTCGAAGTATGCATCGGCGATGCGGATGGCAATGCGCTGCCGCCTGGAAGTCATGGCGAGATCATGGTTCGCGGCGATGTTGTTATGCCGGGTTATTGGCAAAACCCCGAGGCCACGGCAAAGACGCTCGTGAATGGTTGGCTGCTAACCGGCGACATGGGTTACATGGACGAAGACGGGTATGTCACGCTTCAGGATCGATCCAAGGACCTGATCATTTCGGGCGGCTCGAACGTCTATCCAAGAGAGGTCGAAGAAGTGATGCTGTCTCACCCCAAGGTCTCCGAAGCGTCGGTGGTCGGACGGTCGCATCCGGATTGGGGCGAAGAAGTTGTCGCCTTCATCGTTGGCGATGCTCATCCGGACGAGTTGGACCTTCTATGCCGTGACAACATCGCGCGGTTCAAGCGGCCGAAGGCCTATTACTCTCTCAGCGAACTGCCCAAGAACAATTATGGCAAAGTCCTGAAAACCGAGCTGCGCAAGCTTTTGGAGCAGATGGCGAAGTCAAATTAATAAAAACCCCTCAAAAACAAGGCGCGCTTTAAAGTAAAAAAATGCCGGCTCAATGTGAACCGGCACCCAAGTTGGTCCACACGGCCAACCGGCCATGCGACGGGGAGAATTGATCAGATAGCCAGATATTCGGCACGCAGTTCCTCGTTCTCCAGAACTTCTGACGCGGTGCCGTCGAATACGATCCCACCGGTGTCGAGAATGACGGCCCGGTCGGCCAGTTCCAGCGCGCGGACAGCGTTCTGTTCGACGATGATGGTGGTCATGCCCTGTTCCTTGATGTGGATGAGTGTCTTTTCGATCTCGTCTACGATCACTGGGGCTAACCCTTCATAGGGTTCATCTAGAAGCAGCACTTTGATGTCTCGGGCAAGAGCGCGGGCGATCGCCAGCATTTGCTGTTCACCACCGGACAGGGTTACGCCTTCCTGTTTGCGGCGTTCGCCGAGACGGGGGAACAGTTCATACAGGCGATCCAGAGACCAGCCGATTGGAGGGGCGATCTGGGCCAGTTGCAGGTTTTCCTCGACCGTGAGGCCAGGAATGATACGACGGTCTTCGGGCACAAGTCCCAAA
Organism: Ruegeria sp. CI1; assembly: GCF_056536925.1. NCBI lineage: Bacteria > Pseudomonadati > Pseudomonadota > Alphaproteobacteria > Rhodobacterales > Roseobacteraceae > Ruegeria > Ruegeria sp. CI1. The sequence goes on from NZ_JBQFQP010000005.1 coordinate 36,578, forward strand.
CCGGCGGCTGCGGCCTCATAGCTGGTCATCCGATGCAGCGGCTTGTGATCCAACCAGATCTCGCCATGGCGAACTTCGGGATCGCCGACACGCGCGATCGAGCGCAAAGTTGACGTCTTGCCAGCGCCGTTCCGGCCCAGCAGCGCAAGAATTTCACCTTCGTGAACGTTAAAGCTGACGCCCTGAACGATATAGCTTTCGCCGTAGTACGAGTGCATGTCCCAGACCGACAGAAATGCCGGGGCTGTCTGCGCCACGTTGGCGTTTTTGGAGAAATCGGGTTTGACGTTCATATCTGATCCTCCTTACGCCGACTCGCCCAGATAGGCTTCGCGTACCTTGGGGTTGCCACGGATGTTCTGCGGGTCGTCCTCGACCAATGGTGTGCCCTGTGCCAGAACGGTAATCCGGTCGGCCAGGCTAAAAACCACATGCATGTCGTGTTCAATAATGGCGATGGTGATGTCGCGCTCGTCCTTGATTTGCTTGAGCAGGTCGATGGTGTTGTTGGTGTCGGCACGCGCCATCCCGGCGGTGGGTTCGTCCAGCAACAGCAGCCGCGGTTTCTGACTGAGGCACATGGCGATTTCCAGTCTGCGCTTGTCACCGCGCGACAGCGAGGCCGAGTGCATGTGGCGCTTGTCGGCCATGCCCATTTCTTCCAGCATCTCTTCGGCCTGCTTGATGACCTCACGCTCGTTAGCGACAGTTTCATAAGCGTGCAGGCGGAAGGCTCCGTCGCGCATGGCGAAGATCGGGATCAGCATGTTCTCCATCACCGAAAGATCGCCAAAGATCTCGGGTGTCTGAAACACGCGGCTGATGCCCATCTGGTTGATTTCGAACGGCGCCCGACCCAAGACCGATTGGCCATCGAACATGACCGATCCTGTGTCCGGGATCAGCTTGCCGACCAGGCAGTTTAGCAGGGTCGATTTTCCGGCTCCGTTCGGCCCGATGATCGCGTGGACGGTGTTTTCCTTGACACTGAGGTTCACGTCGCTCAGCGCCTGAAGGCCGCCGAACCGTTTGCCCACGTTCTTGACTTCGAGAATACCCATCTTTCTGTCTCCTTATTCCGCGGGTTCGGTCTTGCGTGCGGTCTTGTCGTCAGACCCCGAGCGCTTGCCGCGCACCCAGTTCAACAAACGTTGACCGCCTTCGACGAGGCCACCCGGCAGGAAGATAACCACAAGCATGAACAGGATGCCCAGTGTCAGGTGCCAACCCTTGCCAATGAAAGGATGTACGATGAAGACCATGAAATCCTCCATTCCGTCCGGCAGAAAGCTGAACCAGCCGTGCAGAATGTTGTCGTTGATCTTCGAAAAGATGTTCTCGAAATACTTGATGAAACCTGCGCCCAGAACCGGACCGATCAGGGTGCCGGTGCCGCCGAGAATGGTCATCAGCACCACCTCGCCCGAGGCGGTCCATTGCATCCGCTCGGCGCCGGCCAGTGGGTCCATCGCCGCCATCAGGCCGCCGGCCAGACCGGCATACATTCCCGAGATCACGAATGCCGCCAGTGTATAGGGGCGCGAGTTCAGCCCGGTATAGTTCATCCGCTGCTGGTTGGATTTCACGGCACGCAACATGATGCCGAAGGGCGAACGGAAGATGCGGATTGCCAGATAGAAGACAATGATCATGATGACGGCGCAAAGGTAGTAGCCATTGTTGAACGTAAAGGTCCAACCTCCAACGCTCGGCTCCCAGAAGCTGTCGCGCATTGCGATACCAAAAAAATGCGGGACATCAGGCAGGCTGTCGCGGTGGAACATCTGAGGGTCGTTGGCATAGACCTGCAGTCCGGTTTCGCCATTGGTCAGGTTGAACTTCGGGTTCGACAGAACCGAATAGGCCAGCGCAAAACTCATCTGTGCAAAGGCCAGCGTCAGGATCGAGAAATAGATCCCAGACCGGCGCAGGCTGACAAAGCCGATCAGCAGCGAGAACAGCCCCGCGATGATCACACTCAACGCGATTGCCGGAACCACGTTATAGGTGAACAGCTTGAATACCCACACTGCCGAATAGGATCCGATACCCAGGAACGCGGCGTGCCCAAACGACAAATATCCGGTCAGTCCAAACAGGATGTTGAAACCAATTGCGAAGATGCCGAAGATGACGAACCGCTGCATCAAGTCCGGGTAACCCGCGTTGAACTGCGCCATGGCGCTGCCAGACGGGAAGGGGTTCAGGATCAGTGGCGCAAACAAAGCGAGGATGGCCACGATGATCAGAAGGGTGGTATCTTTCTTGTCCAGACCCAGCATGGTTTAGTCCTCCATCACGCCTTTGCGGCCCATCAGACCCCGCGGACGGGTGAGCAGAATTATGATTGCGACCAGATAGATGATGATCTGGTTGATGCCGGGTATCGTGGTGGTGGCCCAGGTGGTCGACGCAAAGCTTTCCAGAATGCCCAGCAGGAACCCGGCCAATACGGCGCCTGGCAGCGATCCCATGCCACCGACCACGACCACAACGAAGCTGAGCACCAGAAAATCCATGCCCATGTGGTAGTTCGGTGGATTGAGTGGCCCGTACATTACCCCGGCCAGTCCTGCGACGGCGGCGGCGACGCCAAACATAATCGTGAACCGCCGGTCGATGTTGATGCCCAGCAATCCGACGGTTTCACGGTCTGCCATACCGGCCCGGACGACCATGCCGAATGTAGTGAACTGAAGAAAACAGAAGACCCCGGCGATGATCAGTGCAGCGAAGCAGAAATAGATCAGCCGCCAGATCGGGTAGATGATGGCGTTAGGATCGAACCCGATCATCACACCAAGATCCAGCGAGCCGCGCAACGCATCGGGCGGCGGTGTCTGGATCGGATTAGCGCCGAAGAAATACTTGATGATCTCCTGCAGGACGATGGCCAGACCGAATGTCACAAGTATCTGATCGGCATGGGGGCGCTTGTAGAAGTGTTTGATCAAGCCCCGCTCCATGGCGTAGCCGACAAACAGCATGATCGGGATCGTGAACAGCACGGCCAGGGGAACGGACCAGTCGATGATCGACGCGCCAACCTCCGGGCCGAACCAGCCCTCGACATAAGGGACCTTGACCTTGAGAGGATTGCCCAAGAAGTCCTTTTGGGTCTCGTCGACCATTTCATAGGACAGGCCCAGCAGCCTTTGCAAGGTAACAGCACAGAAGGCGCCGATCATGAACAACGCGCCATGTGCGAAATTTACGACCCCCAGCGTGCCGAAGATCAGCGTAAGGCCCAGAGCGATCAGAGCATATGCCGATCCCTTGTCCAGCCCATTGAGAATTTGCAGAAGGAATGCGTCCATCGTTACCCACCGTCGTTTGGGTCTTGCCGCTTTCACCCATCCGTTTCAGGGGGCGTCAGGGCGCGTCCGAATTTGAAAAGGGCGCGAAACCCGGACCCTGTTTCAGGGTCCGGGTAGAAAGTCGCTTATGCGCCGTCGTTGCACTCGCCCAGAGTTGCCTCGGCACCACCAAACATCGGATGGTCCGGTGCATAGGTGACTTGATCGACCGGTGTGATTTCAACGATTTCCAGCGTGTCGTAGGCGTTGGAGGGGTTTGCCGCTCCGCGCACGACCAGAACGTCCTTGAAGCACTGGTGGTCTTCGGCACGATACAGCGTCTTCCCGTTGCCCAGCCCGTCGAACTCGAAGCCTTCGAGCGCTTCGCCCACGCCACAGGGGTTGAATGTTCCGGCGCGTTCGCAGGCATCAGCATAGAGAAGAACCTGCGCATAACAGGTCTGCGCCGAGTTGGACGGCGGTTTGCCGTACTTTTCACCGAACGACTTGACAAACGCCTTCGAACCTTCGTTGTCCAGCTGCCAGTTGTAGTTCATCGAACCCAGAACGCCTTTGATGTTGTCGCCAGCACCTGCGGCCATCAGTTCCGAATACAGCGGAACAACGATCTTGAAATCCTTGCCGTTGGCAATTTTGTCAAGCAGGCCGAACTGGATGGCGTTGGTCAGCGAGTTGACCATGTTGCCGCCATAATGATTCAGAACAAGTACGTCCGCGCCCGAATTCAGAACCGGCGCGATATAGGACGAAAAGTCCGTTGCCGCCAGCGGGGTTAGCACGTTGTTGACGGTTTCCCAGCCCATCGCTTCGGTTGCGGCTGCAATCGATTCCTGCTGGGTCCAGCCCCAGGTGTAGTCGGCAGTCAGGTGATAGGCGCGGCGGTCGGCGCCGTATTCTTTTGCCAGCACAGGTGCGAGCGCCGCACCGGACATATAGGCGTTGAAGAAGTGACGGAAGCCGTTCTTCTTGCGGTCCTTGCCGGTAGTATCGTTTGAGTGGGTCAGACCAGCCATGAACATGACGCCGGCGTCCTGACACAGGCCCTGCACAGCGACGGCCACGCCCGAGGACGATCCGCCGTTGATCATGATGGCTCCGTCCTTTTCAATCATCGACTTGGCCGAAGCACGCGCGGCATCCGATTTGGTCTGGGTATCACCGGTAACGAATGCGACTTTCTTGCCAAGGATGCCGTTGCCCTGCAGCGCCTTCGACGTGAAGGTATTAAGACATCCGCCGTCTCCTTCGCCATTCAGATGTTCGACGGCAAGCTGTTGTGCCAAAAGCTCGTCATTACCTTCGTCGGCGTAAGGACCGGTTTGCGGCACGTTAAAACCAAGCGTCACGGTTCCGCCGGTCGGTTCATTCGTGAATGCTGATGCGGACGACGCGGTAAAGATCGTCGGCAGGGCGACACCGGCACCGGCAACGGCACCCGATTTCAGCACGCCACGACGCGTAACGGATTTATTGGACATTCATTCCTCCCATTTCCCTGTATGCGCCCCTTGGCTCCTCTTCCGCAGGGCGCGGGCACGGTATGTGCAAAGCGAGTATGGAGGCAATATGGAAAATCACGCAATAAACCCTTTTTATTGCTGCATAATTCTGAAAATATATCAACACAATATGCGTGATACTTGTAAAGTATCTTATGTCGCGTTGCAGAAAGCCGTTGAAAATGCGCAATAAAGGAAAGCAATAACCAATGGCCCGGGACACTTTGACTGGCAGCCGAATTCGCGAGCGACGGCAGATTGTTGGCCTGCGCCAAGCCGAGCTGGCCCGCGATGTGGGGATTTCAGCTTCTTATCTCAACTTGATCGAGCACAACCGGCGCAGAATCGGCGGAAAGCTCTTGGTTAATATTGCTTCGGTTCTGGGCGTGGAGCCATCGATGTTGACTGAAGGCGCCGAGGCTGCGTTGATAGCGGCTCTGCGCGAAGCGGCAGCGGATGCAGTGAACCAAAAGGCCGAGACAGATCGCGCAGATGAGTTTGCCGGGCGTTTTCCCGGCTGGGCCAGCGTCATGTCTCAGATGCACAGGCGGATCAAATCTCTTGAGCGCACCGTCGAGACATTGTCTGATCGGTTGACACACGATCCTCGGCTTGCTGCGTCATTGCACGAGGTTCTCTCGACCGCGGCCGCAATTAGATCGACAGCGGCCATTCTAGCTGAGCCCGGCGAGTTGGAGGCGGAATGGCGCGATCGCTTCCACAAAAACCTCAATCAGGACGCCGAACGCCTCGCTGGCAGCTCCAAGGCGTTGGTCAACTACCTAGACGAAAGCGAATCGTCCGAGGATCACCGGGGCGTTCCGCTGGAACAGGTTGAAGCCTTTTTCGTCGAGAACGGTCATCATTTTCCGGTAATCGAGACAGGCGGGGAGGTGAGTGATGTCGCGCTTGATGCATTGCCGTCCGGAGCAGCTCGAGCGATCGGGCGTGACATGCTGAGAACTTATGCCGCCGACGCCCTGGCCATGCCGCTCGACGAACTACGTCAGGCTTTGGAGGCAGGTGATCCCGATCCACTTGCTCTGATGCGCCGCTTCGATACTGATCTGCCAACGGTTCTCAGGAGGTTGGGGTGCTTACCAGAGGATGTATTGCCCAGGCCCACAGGGCTGGTGATCTGCGACGCCTCGGGTAGCATCCTGTTTCGCAAACCGGTGTCCGGCTTCGCCTTGCCACGCCACGGGGAATCCTGTCCGCTCTGGCCTTTGTTTGTTGCTTTGAATCGACCGTTGGTCCCAGTGCACCGCAGGGTGTCACAACTCGGCCGGACGGCAGCTGAATTCGAGTGTTTTGCTGTCGCCTGGCCGCGGGAAATAACGGCTTTCGGTCAAGACCCGGTGTATCATTCGGTTATGCTGATCCTGTCCCGGGATCGCTCGGAGCACCAAACCAGCGAGACATTGCCGGTCGGGAGCAGTTGCAGAGTTTGCCCACACCCGACCTGTAACGCCCGTCGCGAACCTTCGATTTTGAGCGAAGGTTTTTGACAGTTCGGTGAACGCAGGGATAGTCTGTTTATACACAATGAGCGGCATTGCCGCCGAAAGGCAAGACGGGGGAGGACGCGCAAGAATGAGCCGCAAGGTTCTGCTTATAGAGGATGAACCCAACATTACCGAGGCGATCCGTTTTTTGCTGACCCGAGAAGGTTGGCAGGTACAAACCCATGCCGAAGGCTCCGACGCGGTCGAAGTCATCAAAAACGCGAACCCGGATCTGGTGATACTCGACGTGATGCTGCCCGGCAAAAGCGGCATGGACATCCTGCGTGATCTGCGGGAGGAGGCCGATTTGGAAAATCTGCCGGTACTGATGCTGACCGCTAGAGGTCAAAGTCGAGATAGGGAAATGGCGGAAAAAGCTGGGGTGAGCCGTTTCATGACCAAACCATTTTCCAATACCGAGGTGGTGACTGCTGTTCGCGACCTGCACGCACAGGCGTCTCGGACATGACGGGCGGGTCCGAGCCCGAATCCGGCAATACGGTGGCGCCGCCACCGGTATTTCTTGAACGGCAAAGCTATCGCCGACGCAGGCTGTCTGACGCGGCCCGGCTGCTGCCCATTTTAGGTGCTGGTCTGTTTGCCATTCCGCTGCTCTGGCCATCGGGCACCTCCGATACGGAAACCGTGCCGACCTCTTCCGCGATCTCGTATGTGTTTCTTTGTTGGGCGGGACTGATAGCCCTTAGCTTCGGCTTCGGTATTGCGGCGCGGCGATTGTCAGTGCGAGAGGGCCAGGACGGAGACGAAGGTTGATGGCGACGCTCAACCTGTTGATCTTGGTGTGCCTAGGTTATGTTGTACTGTTGTTCGGCGTGGCCTTTGCCGCCGACCGGTTGGCCGCTACGGGTCGCAGCACCTGGCTGCGCTCGCCCTTGGTCTACACCTTGTCCCTGTCCATCTACTGCACTGCCTGGACCTTCTATGGCGCGGTCGGATATGCGGCGCGTTCCGGGCTGGAGTTCGTCACCATCTATCTTGGGCCTACGCTGGTCATGGTCGGGTGGTGGTGGGGACTGCGAAAGCTTGTTCGCGTTGGGCGCAGCCAGCGGGTGACCTCCATTGCCGACCTGATTTCGTCCCGTTACGGCAAATCCAATACCCTCGCGATCTGCGTGACCATTCTGGCGGTTCTGGGCGTGACGCCCTACATCTCCCTGCAACTCCAGTCGATCACTCTGTCATTCAGCATTTTTGCCGAGAACGATCCGTCCAGTATCTATCGCGAAGGATCGAGTGTGTTCTGGGTGGCCGCAGGTCTGGCCGTATTCGCCATTCTGTTTGGCACCCGCAATCTGGATGCAAATGAACGTCACCATGGTGTGGTGACCGCAGTTGCCATCGAGGCGATCGTCAAACTAATCGCGCTACTTGCTGTCGGCATCTTTGTTGTCTGGAGGATCGGCGGCGGAATTGGGCCGATCATGGCGCGGATTGACGCGTCGGAAATCGGGCAGTGGCAGGTCAACCACGGGCGCTGGGCCGCGATCACCTTTCTGTCCGCCGCCGCTTTTGTGTGTCTGCCGCGAATGTTCCAGGTGATGGTTGTCGAAAACGATGACGAACGACACTTGCGTGTAGCAGCTTGGGCTTTTCCACTTTACCTGCTGCTGATGAGCCTGTTCGTGGTGCCGATCGCGGTTGTTGGGCTGGACCTGATGCCGGAAGGTGCCAACCCGGATCTTTTCGTTCTCACCATTCCGCTGGCGCAGGGAAACGATGCTTTGGCGATGTTGTCCTTCCTCGGTGGGTTTTCATCCGCAACATCCATGGTCATCGTCGCCGCAATGGCGCTTTCGACAATGGTTTCGAACCATATCGTCATGCCGATCTGGCTGAGCGCGCAGGGCGTACGCGCCTCGGTGTCCGGGGATGTTCGCAGCATCGTCCTGTTTTCGCGCCGGGTTTCGATTGCGGTCATCATGGCGCTGGGGTTCTTCTATCACCAGATGTCCGGTGGAGGCGCAGCGTTGGCCTCGATCGGTCTGATCGCCTTTGCAGGCATCGCCCAGATTCTGCCAGCACTGGTTGGCGGCCTGTTCTGGCGCGGAGCGACCCGTACCGGAGCCCTGATTGGGTTGACCGTCGGTTTCGTTCTGTGGACCTACACCCTGTTGCTGCCGGATATGAGCGGTTGGATCGTGTCTGAGCGCTTGTTGACCGAAGGGCCGTTCGGATTTGGCTGGTTGCGACCCCGCGCCCTCTTCGGGATCGAAGGAATCGATCCGATGGTTCACTCGGTGATGTGGTCTTTGACGCTGAACACTGCAGCCTTTTGCGCGGCATCGCTTGCGAGCTTTCCCAGCCCTTTGGAGAGGTTGCAAGGGGCGCAATTCGTCAATGTCTTCGAACATTCCGCCGGTCCGCGTGGGTGGACCGGGTCGGTGGCGCAAAGCGAGGATCTGATGATCATGTCCCAGCGGATACTTGGCAGTTCCGAAGCGCATGACTTCTTTCACGCAGAGGCAGAACGTCAGGGCGGTCGCGGCTATCTACCAGAGCCGACACCAGCCTTTTTGGAACGGCTTGAGCGGGAGTTGAGCGGTTCCGTGGGCGCGGCCACGGCTCATGCCATGATCGGGCAGATTGTGGGCGGGTCGTCCGTCTCGGTCGAAGACCTTCTGGCGGTGGCCGATGAATCCGCTCAACTTCTTGAGTATTCCAGTCAGCTCGAGGCGAAATCGGCCGAGTTGACCAGAACCGCGCGCAAGCTGCGAGAGGCAAACGAAAAGCTGACCCAGATTTCCTTGCAGAAAGATGCCTTCCTGAGCCAGGTCAGCCATGAGTTGCGCACCCCTATGACCTCGATTCGCGCGTTTTCTGAAATTATGCGCGATACGGAGGGCCTCACCGTCCAAGAGCGCGCGAAGTATGCGACGATCATCCATGACGAAGCGCTGCGGCTGACCCGGTTGTTGGATGACCTGCTGGACCTAAGCGTTCTTGAGAACGGCCAGGTCAACCTGAACATGGGCGATGGAAGCCTTCATGACGTCATGGACCGTGCCGTTTCTACGGCGCTTACTGGAACGGAGCGAGCTGTTCGCGTACGCCGCAACCGAAGTGCTGAACATATCTACCTTCATACGGACTTGGACCGGCTGAAACAGGTTTTTATCAACCTGATCGCCAATGCCCAGAAGTATTGCGATGCAGCGGAACCGGTTCTGACGATTTCGGTTCATGATGTTGGCGGGCAGGTGGTGGTTGATTTCGTGGATAACGGAAGTGGTATTCCGGCTCAGGCGCAAGCCATGGTGTTCGAGAAGTTTGCTCGGGTCGGGTCGGACAAGGCCGGTGGAGCCGGGCTGGGGTTGGCGATCTGCCGAGAGATCATGCAGCGCCTGAACGGCGAAGTGAGTTATCTTGCCGGGCAGGGGGGCGGCGCGTTTCGGGTAAGTTTGCCGCTGACCCACAAACAGGCTGCGCAGTAACAGCGTCGGTAAAGACATTCGTAACCGTCGCTGGGATACACCAGAAAACTGAAGTGTCCCTTGCAACAGAATCCGGAAAATGGCGACCGGTAAGAACCCCAAGACAGCGCTGGCGCGCAAACTCGACAGTCGTTTTCAGGTCGATGACAAACCTCGTTCGCTTTTGCGGGCAATTCGGCTTGCGTTGGCCAGATCTGCGGACGATCTATTAAAGCTGCCGCTGGCGGTCATTGGTGCCACACAGCGCCTGTGCTCACACGATGCGCTGCCACAGGCGATTGAAGAAGGACGCCTGTTTCTTCTGTTTGCATCGCAGACTGAAGTTCTTGCCGCGGCTTGTCTTGACCGGCACTGCGTCGCATCGATCATTCAGCAGCAAACGTTGGGGCAGCTTTCCAAGGGTGACGCCGAAGCGCGGCCCTACACTGGCACCGACGCCGCCATGTCTGCGCCGCTGATCGAAGGGACGCTGTCGCGGGTGGTCGGGTTGGTTGATGCCCCGGTTGAACGTGCGCGCGTCGCGGGGTTTGAATTCCTGTCATCTTTGCCTGACCGGCGCAGCTTACTTCTGGCGCTGGAAATGGAAAACTATTGCGTCATCGACCTAACCGTCGACATCGCCGGTGGAAAGCGGCAGGGCAAGGTGCAGCTTGTTCTGCCGGAAGTGGATAAAGAAGAGGTTGTGGTCGATGGCGTTGGGGCGGAAACTGAGGGCCGACTGGAACGTGCAGCCGAGGTCATTGTTGCCGATCTGAATGCGGTGATTGGTCAGTTGCGATTGCCGCTTGTGGTGTTTTCGTCTCTGACAGCAGGGGATTTTCTGCCGCTGCACGGATTGCGCCTTGACCGGACTGAGCTGCAGACGATCGACCAAAAGAAAGTCGCAGTAGGCCGGTTGGGTCAGCGCGACGGAATGCGCGCGGTGCGCCTGAATGAAACCGGCACCGAAAACCGGGCTGTTCTTCCTGCGGCCCGCACTTTCGAGAAGCACAACGTTTCTCCTGCTGCGGAAAACGCATCGCGCACCGACTTGGACGCGCCAGCAATCGAGCATGATGGGATTGCAAAGGAGGTCAACACGCCTGCGAAAACAGAACCGAATTCGGGAAACGGGATTTCAGGGGCAATCTGAGAAAGCTATTACGTCAGCGACGTCGTCCGGCTTCTTCACGCAATTGTTGCAGTGTCGGCCGCAGGCCATCCAGCTGATATCCTGCTTCCTGCGTTTTTGCCAGAATCTCATCGGGGTCCATCACACCGCATTGCCCCAATGCCCAGACCACCGAACATCTTGTGCCAGAGGCACAATAGGCCAGAACCGGCCCCGTCTCACTTTCCGCCAGTTCCATCTGGCGCGCCACGTTTTCCGGCGTCATCGTCTGATGCGTCAGTTCGAGAACCTCGAACTCCATTCCAGCCTGACGCACCGCTGCGCCAATTGCATCGGCCTGCTGTTGGGGCGGAACCTCGATATTTGGGCGGTTGCAGATGACCTTGGAAAAACCGGCCGCTGCTATCGCCGGAACATCTTCGACCGAGATTTGAGGCGAAACGGAATAGCGGGGGGTGATCTGTCGAATCTGCATGCAGCTTCCTTATGCGGCGGTCGCGAATCTGTCCAGTTGTGCGCCAACTTTAGGAGCCACCATCATTCCTGCAATCATTGATGCAAGGAAAATCGCACCGCCAATCCCGCCATAGGTAATTGAGGCCAGCGCTGGCCCGGGGCACAGGCCAGCCAAACCCCACCCCATTCCGAACATAATCGATCCAGTCACCAGCCGGTGATCGACTTCCACCTGCGGCGGGGCAGGAAAGTCACCGCCAAGGATTGGCTTGCGGTGGGCTGCAATCCGCCACGCGATGGCCATGGGGATAAGCGCGCCACCCATCACAAAAGCCAGGGTCGGGTCCCAGTCGCCGAAAACGTCAAGCCACCCCTGAACCTTGGTGGTGTCCGTCATGCCGGACACGAACAGTCCCGCGCCGAACAGTGCGCCCGCAATCAATGCGAATACAAAACGCATCAGATCACTCCTATCAGGTGACGAAAGAAAACGAGGGTTAGCCCACCTGCAATGATGTAGAAAACGGTGGCCACGATGCCCCGCAGGGAAAGTCGCGATATACCGCAAACGCCATGACCCGAAGTGCAACCGTTGGCAATGCGCGTGCCGACGCCCACTAGCAATCCTGCGGCAATTACGATTGTAACGCTATTGGTTAGATGGGTGTCGATCTTGACAGTGTACATTGGCCACAACGCCAAGGGAGCAACTATCACTCCCAGAATGAATGCCAGGCGTTCGAGGGTTGTTCGGCGTTCGCTGCCATCCACCAGCCCGCCAAGGATGCCGCTCGCCCCCATGATCCGGCCGTTTGCCAGCAAATAGACCGCACCGCCCGTGCCGATCAACACGCCGCCGACCAGTCCCCAGATCCAGTCCGTTTCCATAGGTTGATGTTCCCCTGTTTGCGCAAGCTCGTCAGATCTTGTTGATCGGAAGCTTCAGAAAGACGTCGCCCTGCTCATCAGCGGGCGGCATTTGCCCGGCTCGCATATTGACTTGCAGCGACGGCAGGATCAGTCGCGGCATTGCAAGGGTTGCGTCGCGCGCATCTCTCATCTTGACGAAATCCTCGATACATTTGCCCTGACCGATGTGAATGTTCAGCGCTTTTTGCTCGCCTACCGTTGTTTCCCAAGCATATTCATCCCTGCCAGGTGCCTTGTAATCATGTCCGACAAATATCCGCGTATCATCCGGAAGTGTCAGTATTTTTTGGATTGAATTGTACAAAGTCGCCGACGAGCCGCCGGGGAAATCGCAGCGTGCGGTTCCGAAATCCGGCATGAAAAGCGTGTCACCCACAAACGCGGCATCACCGATAACGTAGGTCAGGCAGGCGGGCGTATGGCCCGGAGTGTGCAGAACATCGCCGCGCATCTGCCCGGTGTGAAAACTGTCGCCCTCTGTGAACAGGGAGTCGAACTGACTACCGTCCCGTTGAAACTCAGTGCCCTCATTGAAAACTTTGCCGAATGTATCCTGAACAACGGTGATGTTTGACCCGATCCCGATTTTGCCACCAAGTTTTTCTTGCAGATAGGGAGCTGCCGAAAGGTGATCGGCATGAACATGGCTTTCCAAAATCCACTCGACCTTGAGATCCTCGGATTTGACATAGTCGACGATTGCGTTCGCCGATGCGGTATTGGTACGACCCGACGCGTGATCAAAATCCAGCACGCTATCGATGATCGCGCACGCACGCCCTTTGGGTTCACGCACCAGATAAGACACCGTGAAAGTGGCTTCGTCAAAGAAGGCTTTTACGAATGGCGTCATCGGATCCTCCGCATTTCATGTGTTAATCATATAAATAAGTTTGAATGTGATTCAACCGCCCCGTCTCCTCACACCGATTCCCCGGCTGCTTTGATGTCGGTCAAGGCAATTTCCTCAAACCATGATAGACTCTGCCAGAGTAGCGTTTCCCCGCCGAAAAAACAGGCACGACGGGCGGAAATTCGCAGGTACTCCATGTTCGGTGCATGAATTTCTTACGGTTGTTACTGAACTCTGTCAGGCTCAACGTATAGGGGAGGAGTCAGATGACTGCACAAGAACTTTATCGTGAAGTTGAACGATTGGAGAGGACGCTCAAGGGCGCGTGTATCGAAAAACGCTTGGAAATGCAGCCAACGGTCAGCCAGATGGTTCGGCAGATGCGGACGCAAGGTATTCGTGTTCCCTCGCGATTGCGCAGGCTGGACGTTGCGTTGTGTGAGGATGCGATCGAAGCGCGATTCGACAATATGCCGGTCTGAGTCTGGGTTTACCCCAGCGATATTCCCAGAATCACCATCATCAGTCCAAGAACCGACAGAAAAAGCGAGGCTAGGTTCCAGGGCAATACGCCTTGGACGGCTGCGCGCAGTTCTTCATCCGAAAGTCCCGCGTTGCGCGCTTTCATGACACGCAGAATGCACCAGACCAACCCAACCAGACCGGCAAGGGATATGGCGGCGCCAGACCAAATGATAATGTCGAACATGTTTTGCCCGTTTTCGTGTTCCGAACCGGTTCGCGGTTAGCGGATCGTTGCGGCAGGTGCAAGGTTTTGTCGGATCCAGACATTGGCCGCTTGCGGCCTGCCCATCGCCGATGTATCCCGCATTTTGCCCGATTTCAGCCCGAGGGAGTGATGCAGATGGACGAAATGATCGAAACACAGGCCGATTCCAACTATCGCGTGACAGCAGGGGAGTTGCGTCAGTTCATCGAGCGCTTCGAGCGCCTGGAGGCAGAGAAGAAGGACATTGCGGACCAGCAAAAGGAAGTGATGGCCGAAGCCAAAGCACGCGGTTACGACACCAAGGTCATGCGTAAGGTGATTGCGCTGCGCAAACGGGACAAGGACGACATTGCCGAGGAAGAGGCAGTTCTGGAAATGTACAAAGAAGCGTTGGGGATGTGATTCGCAACGCTTATGGGGTGATGAACGTTACCCCAGGCATCGATTGTATGGTTCCTACATCGTCGTCATAGAGTTGTGTAAAAGCGTCGACCACCTCGGTGGTCCAGCCCGGCAGATCGAGCTCTTCCTCGATCTGTTCGAGAGCAGCAAACTCGTCCAGATGCCTTCGGATCAAGTTGCTGACTTGACGGTCGTTTATGTCGGGCGATAGCGACCGTTGAACGTGGAACCTTGCGAGGCCTTCGTCTGACAGTACTTCTGGCAAAACTGCGAACTCACCAATCACCGGTTCACTATCCGCCAGACGCGCCACGGCACGTAAAACCTTTCCCCAGATCAGCGGCGTATCTTCGTTGCACCAGACAGTGACATTGACCTCTGGCGCCTGTTCGTGGACCTGCGCGATGACCTGTGACCAGGACAACCGACTTAGGTCGAAAGTCGAACGAATCTCGTTCTGCCTGCGCTCGGGAAGGGAAGACAGGACTTCGGGAATGAAGCTGGCAGGGTTTCTCAGCCCGATGCACAGATCAATTTGCGATCCGGGGAACAGAGCGCAAATTTGCGTCATCCGCGGCCCGGCCAGTGGGTAAAACTGGCCGTCGCGAATGGCAGACCATTCCGTGCCAAAGAAGTTTGGGTCGGAGAAAAGTACGCGCCGGGGCATTTCACCCTGAAGGACGGTTTCGAGAATTGCTTCGCCTGCCTCTGGTTGAACGGGCACATTCTTGAGTGCCTGAAAGGTTGTCTGAAACAGCTTGCGGTACTTTCGAGGTCGTGGAATGGCGATACCGTGCCGACCGAATTCCTCGGTATTCTGTAGCAGGCATTTGATCAGGCGTCCGCCATCGGTTGCGTGAGCCCCCGTATGAAAAACCAGCTGCGTCATGCGTCTTCGACCGATCGTCAGTTTCCTCGCCTCGGGTGGCATGTTTGGCCAGGACAGTCAAATCAAGCATTTGTCCGCGTCATGAAAACAACGAATCTCTCGGTTATTGGAGAACCGGCAAAATTTTTGCTTCGGAAAGTTGTGGGCATCAGGTGGCTAAAAGCCCATCCTTTTCGGCAACAGAAAAAAGTGTCTTGAAGTCGACGATCGAACTCAGTAATTCAACCGCGTGCCCCTATAGCTCAGCTGGTAGAGCAACTGATTTGTAATCAGTAGGTCCGCGGTTCGAGTCCGTGTGGGGGCACCATTTCCTATACGTATTCAATTAATTACATCTTCTGGTGTTTTTCGGGTGACGATTGCTCTTGCCACTGGCGGACAGCGGTGTGCTGGTCAAAAACAGCCTGACGATTCTGCACCGTTTCAGAACTGAGCAATGCGCAGGCATAACCTGACTTCGTACAGATGTGAAGAATACGGGTGCACTCCTTTCAAGCGGGAATCCGCCGGGGCAAAAATGAGGCAGATATTGGGCGCGCTTTTGCCATAGTTTCGCAGTACTGATTTTCCGAAATGTTTCTGATTGCAATCCACAACAGTTCCTTTTGGATTAGAAACACATGCTGAGACTGGTAGTCGGAGGAGAGAGAGATGAAGCTCAAGTCAGCCGTTCGCATTGCGGCCACGACATTCATGTTGGCGGGTGCGGTTGGTTTCACCGCCGGTGTGATGGCCCCCGACGCTGCCTTTGCCAAGGGCGGCAATGGTGGCGGTAACGGTGGTGGCAACGGCGGCGGAAATGGCGGCGGTAAAGGTGGCGACCATGGCGGTGGAAACGCTGGAAAAGGCGGTTCCGGAACCAGCAAAGGTGGCTTTGGCGGAACCAAGGGTCATGGCAAAAGCGGTTTTGCCGGGCTGGGCGACGGCAAAAGCAAGGGGAACGGGATAGGCAAGGGGTTGGCGGATTCGATCTCGGGCCTGTTTGGCGGCAAATCCAAGACCAAATCCTCAACCCAGGCCGAAAGCCCTGCGTCGAAGAGCGTAGCGAAGGCGACCAAATCGGAAGTGGCCCCAAACTCGCAAGGCAAGATTGCGTCAGAACTCAAAGGATTGAACGCTGCGCATGCCAGTGCTCAGGCTTTTGCAAATGCATCGCCGAACAGCATGGTTGGGCGTTTGGCGGAATATCGTGAGGCTTTGGCCGATGTTGCTGATGCTGAGGACGCCTTGGCCGAAGCCAACACGGCGCTGAGCGATGCTGTAAGCGATCTGGCCGATGCCGAAAAATCCCTGATGGATGCACAACAGAATCTGGCCGATCTTGAAAGCCTGTCGCAGGAAGAGAGAGAGGCGGAATTTGAATCGGAAGATGCCTATAATGATGCGGTGGCCGACGCAAAAAGCGCGGTAAGTGATGCGGAGACTGATGTCTCCGACGCGGAAACCGCCATAGGAGACGCGGAAACCAATGTTGCCGATGCCGAAGACGCTGTGGATGAGGCGCAGGAAATCTCGGAGGAGTCGCTTGCCGGCCTTCCAGGCGGCGAAGACCTGTCGGACGAGGCTGTTGCCGAACTCAACGGAATGCTAACCGATTGACTTTAATGTATCATCGCGTTTTGGGTGGCGCGATAGAATAATAACGGGCGGCTTTGGCCGCCCTGTTTTTTTCTTTTGTGTGAATTCCCCCACGGTCGTCAGACCCGGTCTTTTGGCGGGCAATTGCCAAGAGGTTGCCGGCTAGTTTTGTCTCAACGTGAAACTGACGTATAGTCGTGGCGGTGGGTATTGAGTTCTTGACGCCTATGATCCTTCGATTTGGGCCGACAAGTTCGCGATCGGTGCAAATGTGGGGGAAGATTTATGAAACTTAGGTTCGCATTACGCGTTACAGCCACATCCCTGATGCTGGCCGGTGCTTTGGGATTTGCCGCCAACATCGCAATTCCGGACATGGCAATCGCCAAGAACGGAAATGGCGGTGGCAAAGGCGGCGGTAAAGGTGGTGGCCACGGCGGAGACAAAGGTGGAGGTGGTCACGGCAAGGGTGGGCCTGACAAGGGCGGCAAAGGAAAGAGCGCCCATGGTAATAGCGGCACAGACAAAAGTTCATTTGGCAAAGGTGGCCGCACCAAATCCACAAGCAAGGGCGGTTCAAAGCACGGGTTTGGCAAAGGTGGATCGAAGGGAAAAAAGGGTCTCTTTGCCGGCTTCAATGGCTCCAGGTCAAAGGACAGGGGAAAGAATGGCGGCCAGAAAGGCG
Source organism: Ruegeria sp. CI1 (assembly GCF_056536925.1). Lineage (NCBI taxonomy): Bacteria > Pseudomonadati > Pseudomonadota > Alphaproteobacteria > Rhodobacterales > Roseobacteraceae > Ruegeria > Ruegeria sp. CI1. The sequence goes on from NZ_JBQFQP010000005.1 coordinate 53,985, forward strand.
CGTTCGCGCAAGCGATGTCCGATCTGTTTGGCGGTACAAAGTCCCGCGGAAGGTCAAAAACAAAATCTTATGACGGGTCACGCAAGAGTTCCAAGAGTTACGCCGCGCGCAGCGTCGCAACCGCCTCGTTGGCGACAACTGCTTATGCCACGGAGTATCCGGCGCGCTATGAAACCTACGATCACCTGAACAAGTACGAGTATCCCGATACATACGACTATACGGACAAGCGCGACTATTATTCTCGCAAGCACCACGAATACGAGCACTATCACTCATACAGCTATCACGACCGGTACGATGATGATGACGACTATGATCATCACGACAAGTACGACAAGGATATTCGGCACGACTATCATAGCTACTATGACCGGTTCGACTACGACCACATGGACAAGTACGATTATCCGGACAGCTATGGTTACCACGACAAATACGGTTACCACGACAAATACGGTTACCACGACAAATACGGTTACCACGACAAATACGGTTACCACGACAAGTACAGCTACGATGACGAATACGACCATCCGAACAAGCACGGTAAAATCGCGTCGGAACTCAAGGGCCTGAATGCGGCTCATGCCAGCCCTCAGGCATTTGCAAACGCCAGCCCCAACAGCATGGTTGGGCGGATTTCGGTTTATCGGGATTCGCTGTTTGATCTGCGTGACGCCAAACACGATTTCGTCGAAAGCAAAGAGGACTTCCGCGATGCGCTGATGGATCTTGACACCGCGCGGAGTGGTTTGAACGACGCCGAAGATCACCTGAACGATCTGGAATCCTTGTCGCAGGAGGAAATCGACGAACAATTCGACTCGCAAGAGGCCTATGACGCGGCTGTTCAGGATGCTCAGGATGCGGTTTCCAAGGCCGAAGACGAAGTCGACTATGCCAAGGATGCCGTCTATGACGCCAAAGAGGACGTCATCGAGGCCCGTCACGACGTGAGAGAGGCTAAGGAGTATTCTCAGGAAACACTGTCCGGCCTGCCCGGAGGTGAGGACCTGTCCAGAGAGGCCAAAAGAGAACTGAACGGTCTGCTTCTGGACTGAAAAAAACGCCGCCGTGGGTCGTGGCGGCGTTTGGATTGCGGCGGGCGGCTCTTGTGGCCGCCCGAACTGTTATTGCAGTTCCACCAACAGGTCTTTGGCGTCGATCTGGCCGCCGGGTTGGACGTGTATGGCCTTGATCGTGGCGTCACGCTCGGCGTGGATGCCGGTCTCCATCTTCATTGCCTCGATGGTCAATAGCATGTCGCCCTCCTTGACTTCCTGACCAGCCGAGACCGCGACGGTTGCCACGACACCCGGCATCGGTGCCCCGACATGATTGGGGTTTCCGACTTCGGCCTTGGGCCGCTGGATGGTGGAGGATTTCACCAGACGGTTGGGCACGCGGATCACGCGGGGCTGGCCGTTGAGTTCAAAGAACACCTTGACCTCGCCATTTTCATCCGTCTCGCCAATGGCCTGGCATCGGATTTCCAGCGTCTTGCCTGGATCGATCTCGGCGGTGATTTCTTCGCCCGGCTCCATGCCGTAAAAGAACGTCCGTGTCGGCAGGGTGCGCACTGGTCCGTACTGGCGATGGCGCCCCATGTAGTCAAGGAACACCTTGGGATACATAAGATATCCGTTCAGGTCCTCGTCATCGACTTCTTTACCTTCCAGTTGTTTGGACAGGTCGGCACGGGTTGCGTCCAGATCGATAGGTTCGACGTGTTTGCCCGGACGTTCGGTATTGGGTTTTTCGCCTTTCAGCACCTTGCTGATGATCGCATCGGGGAACCCTCCCGGCGGTTGGCCCAGATTGCCGCGCATCATGTCGATGACCGAGTCGGGGAAGGCCACATCGGAATTCGGGTCTTCGACCTGCGCGCGGGTCAGGCCTTGACTGACCATCATCAACGCCATGTCCCCAACGACTTTCGAGGACGGCGTCACCTTGACGATATCGCCGAACATTTGGTTAACGTCGGCATACATCTGGGCCACTTCGTGCCAGCGTTCTTCCAGACCCAGGCTGCGCGCCTGCGCTTTTAGGTTGGTGAACTGACCGCCCGGCATCTCGTGCAGATAGACTTCGGAGGCAGGGGCCTGCAGGCCCGATTCAAATGCCGCGTACTGGCCGCGCACCGCTTCGAAATAGTCGCTGATCTCGCGGATCGCCTTGATATCCAGCCCGGTGTCGCGATCCGTATGCCGCAGCGCCTCGACCACGGTACCCAGTGTCGCCTGTGACGTGTTGCCCGAAAAGCTGTCCATCGCGCAATCGACCGCATCGACCCCAGCCTCCGAGGCCGCAAGGATGGTGGCGCTGGCGATCCCGGCGGTGTCATGCGTGTGGAAGTGGATCGGTAAGCCAACCTCTTCCTTCAGCGCTTTGATCAATACCCGCGCAGCAGCCGGTTTCAGCAGGCCCGCCATATCCTTGAGCCCCAGAACATGGGCGCCCGCGTCACGCAGCTGCTTGCCCATAGAGACATAGTATTTGAGGTCGTACTTGGCGCGCTCGGGATTCAGGATGTCGCCGGTATAGCAGATCGTGCCCTCGCAGATCTTGTTCTGCTCGACCACTGCATCCATCGCGACGCGCATGTTCTCGACCCAGTTCAGGCTGTCAAAGACGCGGAACACGTCGATGCCGGTGGCCGCCTGGCGCACGAATTCGCGTACCACGTTGTCGGGATAGTTCGTGTAACCCACCCCGTTCGCGCCGCGCAGCAGCATCTGGGTCATCAGGTTGGGCATCGCCTCGCGCAGGTCGCGCAGGCGCTGCCACGGGCATTCCTGGAGGAAGCGGTAAGCCACGTCAAACGTGGCGCCCCCCCAACACTCGACGCTGAACAATTGCGGCAGGTTGGCGGCATAGGTCGGCGCCACGCGGATCATGTCGATCGAACGCATCCGGGTCGCCAGCAGCGATTGGTGCCCGTCGCGCATGGTCGTGTCGGTGATCAACAGCTGGCGCTGCGCCTTCATCCAGTCGGCCACCGCCTGCGGGCCTTTCTGTTCCAGCAGGTTGCGAGTGCCCATCTGGGGTTCCGCCTTTTTTGCGGGTGGTCTGGGCACTTTCAGGTCGGGATGCGGCAGGGGGCGGTCCTTGGTTTCTGGATGCCCGTTCACAGTGATATCCGCGATATAGGTCAGAACCTTGGTGCCCCTGTCGCGACGCTTCTTGAAGTGAAACAGCTCTGGCGTTTCGTCAATGAACTTGGTGGTGTACTCGTTCGACAAGAACGTCGGGTGCTTCAGCAGGTTTTCGACAAATGCGATATTGGTGCTGACGCCACGCACCCGAAACTCGCGCAAGGCGCGGTCCATCCGGGCGATCGCTTTTTCCGGGGTCTGCGCCCAAGCGGTAACCTTAGTCAAGAGCGAGTCGTAATACCGCGTGATCACCCCGCCCGCATAGGCCGTGCCGCCATCCAGACGGATGCCCATGCCCGTAGCCGAACGATAGGCGGTAATGCGGCCATAATCCGGGATGAAGTTGTTTAGCGGGTCCTCGGTCGTCACCCGTGTTTGCAGCGCATGGCCGTTCAGCTGAACCTCGTCCTGATTGGCTTTGCCCGTCGCCTCGGCCAGCGTCTTGCCTTCGGCAATCAGGATCTGCGCTTGCACGATGTCGATGCCGGTCACTTCTTCGGTGACGGTATGCTCGACCTGCACCCGGGGGTTCACTTCAATGAAATAGAACTTGCCGGTTTCCATATCCATCAGGAACTCGACGGTTCCGGCGCATTCATAGTTCACATGGGCGCAAATCCGGCGGCCCAGCTCACAAATCTCGGCGCGCTGTTCTTCGCTCAAGTAAGGGGCGGGCGCGCGTTCTACGACTTTCTGGTTGCGTCGTTGGACCGAGCAGTCACGCTCATAAAGGTGATAGATCTCGCCGTGCTTGTCGCCCAGAATCTGAACCTCGACATGGCGGGCGCGAGTGATCATCTTTTCCAGATAGCCTTCGCCATTGCCAAACGCGGCTTCCGCCTCACGGCGGCCTTCCATCACTTTTTCGGCCAGTTCTTTTTCGGAGTAGATCGGGCGCATGCCGCGTCCGCCACCGCCCCAGGAGGCTTTTAGCATCAGCGGGTAGCCGATCTCGGCGGCCTCCTTGCGGATGGCGTCCATGTCATCGCCCAGAACCTCGGTGGCCGGGATCACCGGAACGCCCGCCGCAATGGCGACCTTTCGGGCGCTGGCCTTGTCTCCCAGAGCGCGCATGGTCTCGGCTTTTGGACCGATGAAGGTGATACCGTTGCTGGCGCAGGCATCCACGAAATCTGGGTTCTCCGACAACAAGCCATAGCCGGGATGGATGGCATCTGCGCTGCTTTCCTTGGCGACGCGAATGATTTCGTCAATGCTGAGATAGGCCGCAACCGGTCCCAACCCCTCACCGATACGATAGGCTTCGTCCGCCTTGAAGCGATGCAGGCCCAGCTTGTCCTCTTCGGCAAAAACGGCGACGGTGCGTTTGCCCATCTCGTTGGCCGCGCGCATCACGCGAATTGCAATCTCACCGCGGTTGGCGATCAGAATCTTTTTGAAATCGGTCATTGGCAGGTTCCGGTAGTTGGCGGGTGGCCGTGTTTTAAGCGGACAATACGCGCACGTATATCTGTAATTCGGGGTAGAACCGGCATGTTATCGCTCGCAAGCGCCGCAAATGCGATATATTTACCCTATCATTGCCGCGGCGCGGCATCGGCGAAGTAAACGGGCGCTGGCAAATCCGCCAGGCGAGCTGCGCCAAGCTGACCCATATTCGCTTCCATGTCCTTGCGAAGGATTTCGATGACATGGGCCGGGCCGGCCTGCCCCAGCGCGGCAATCCCATAAAGAAATGCCCGGCCTGCCATAACAAAATCGGCCCCAAGTGCAAGCGCGCGCAGAATATCGAGCCCCCCGCTGATGCCACTGTCGAAGATCAGAGGCAGAGAAGTCACGGCGCGGATCGATGGCAGGGCTTCGATACTTGCGGGCGCGCCGTCAAACTGACGTCCGCCGTGATTCGAAACCCATAGCGCATCGACACCGATTTCTGCCAATAGGGCAGCGTCTGCAGCCCTCATCACACCCTTCACCACGAATGGACCTTCCCAATTGTCCCGCAGCCATTTCACGTATTCCATGTCGGGCGAAGTCCGCAGCAGATAGCCGACATGCGCAGTCGGCGGCAGGTTCTTTTGAGCACCCGATATGTACTTGTCGAGTGTTCTCATCCGAGGCATTCCCACCCGCGCCATCCCCAGAGCCCAGGCAGGCCGGATTGCAATTTGCGACAGGAGGCGGGGTGTCAGCTTGGGTGGCTGGGTCAGCCCGGATCGGGTCTGACGCTCGCGGCGTGACGCCACGGGGACGTCGGCAGTCAGGATCAGTGTCGAAAAGCCGGCAGCGCGTGCGCGGTCCAGCATGTCCTTTCGGATATTGGAATCCTTTGGCGGGTACATCTGGAACCAGGCATGTTCTCCCAGATGTGGGGCCAAGTCTTCGGGGCTTTGGCTGGCGACCGTGGAAAGGGCATAGGGAATTCCGGCTCTTGCGGCTGCGCGTGCAAGGATTCCTTCGGCATCCGGCCAGATCAGCCCGCACATGCCTATCGGAGCAATCCCGAAGGGCAGGGGCAACTCGTGCCCCAGTAGCAAAGTGCGCAGATCGAAATCCATCGGACCATTCAGAATCGACGGCTCAAATCCAATGCAGTCCAGCGCCGCGCGGTTTCGAGATTTTGTGGCCTCGGCCCCGGTGCCGCTGTCCAGGTATTCCCAGACAAAATGTGGCAACCGGCGTCGGGCGCGCCATTTCAGGTCGTCAATGCCGGGATGGGTGCTTTGCAAATCCATGCCGATTGATCCAATTTGCACAGCGATTCGGCAAGCGTTCAGGCTGCTTTCCCGGATTTCTTCAACGCTTCCGAAGAGGTAGAGTTCTTCTTTGGCTGCGCTTCTGCATATTCTGATGCGTTCAGCGATGCTCGCGCGGCCACGCAGACCTGATTGCGGCCCTTATCCTTGGCGCGATACAAGGCCTCATCCGCAGTCTGCATCAGTTCCTGGGGCATGGTGCCATGTGACGGGTAATGGGCGATGCCTGCAGAAATGGTGATCCGGGGCAAGGTCTTTTCCCCATAACGGACGTTGATGGATTCGACCGCTTGTCGCAAGTGTTCGGCCCGGGTAAGCACGTCATCAGGCGCGATGTTTGGCAGGATCAGCATGAACTCCTCGCCGCCAATTCGGCAGGCCACCTCGTCGCCATCGCAGCTATGAGCAAGGGTCGAGCCCACAGCGCGGAGCACCATGTCACCAGCATCATGCCCGTGCGTATCGTTGAATTTCTTGAAATGATCCACATCCACCGCCACAAGCGATAGCGGCGCACCGGTTTTCTGGCTGCGCCCGATGCTCTTGCGCAGGCATTCGGTCATGTGGCGGCGATTGAACAGCCCCGTCAGCGGGTCGCGCACGGACTGGTCGTGCAACTGGTCGCGCATCCGGACATTGGCAATCGCCATGCTGATCTGTTCGGCGCACATTTGCGCCAGCTGTTTGTTTGAATGAAAGTTCTGACTGTGTCCCCCCCGTGCGCGCAGATGCAAAAGACCGACGGTTTCGCCGTGGGCAAGTATGGGAAAGCAGAAATAGGGTCGCCCGTCATGCGGTTCGGCATGTTCGCAGACGAAATCGATTTCCGAGGCACCGAACTCATATGTTCGCCCCCGGCGAAGGCCCCAACAACCTTCGGGATGGATATGAGATTTGTGCGTGCCACCATTCCAGCTGGCGCAGCCGTCCAGCACATCGCGCGAGTTGGAATAGACATACACATTGCCTTCGGCATCGGGCAGGATGTGGGTCATGAACCGTGCCACCATGTCGAACAGCTCCTCCAGCGAGCGGCTCGACTGCAGCCATTCGTTCAGTTCGCCCAACAGCCGGACTTCGCGCACCAGACGCAGCTGGTCGGCCATCAGCTCACGCTCCTTGTTGGTTCGTGCTTTCAACGTCTGCATTTTTATCCGGTTGGTGTGAAAAATCATGGCTGACACCCCCGCCAACGCAAGCAATGCGATTCCGCAGACAATCACCAACGACAGGCGGACGCGAGACATCAGGATATTCCGGATATTGGTAATGTCCGTGTAGAACTCGACCGCCCCCAGAAACTGCCCTTCTTTCATGACAGGCGTGTAAATCTCTGCCACATGGCGAAACGGGTCGATTGCCTGTCCTCCCTGAGGCATAAAATTGTCGATTTCCGCCACCGGTTTTTCTGCACGATCGTAATAACTGGCTCCGGTTGCGACGACGTCCTGGAAGTAAGGTTTGGATGTCACAGTGCCGATGTCCGAGGAACGCGTCGACCAGAACACGCGCCCGTCCGCGTCGAACAACTTGAACCGGTACACATCCGAGGCCTGGGGCATCAGACTCAGAAATTCACGGTCGTGCGAATCAAGAGTGCCGCTTCGAAACGTCTTTTCGGCATCCTCCAGATGCAGTACAACCCGCCGGTTCCACAGGTTTGCCTGGTGCATCACATCCGCTTCAAGCATCTTGTCGACGATCACATTGGGAAGCTGCATCGTCCCCCATACAGCCAACCCTGTGGCCGCAACCAGCCCTGCAACGACCATGGCCCACCTGAGTTGCCATGATCCTGCACGTATTTTCAAAAATCTCATGTCCCGCGCTCCCAATTCGGAACAAGGATCGTTACCGTGGTTTGACAAAAGGTTAACGCGCTCCCGCCGGACCCCCACTGTATTGCTCAAATTTTCTCGATCTCAGGAAGGCGCAGAAAGAATGGAACAAGGAGTGAACAAACCCTTTCCCTTAGCCCTTGAAACGCGTAGTTTGCGACCATGAGCAGTTTTGACGAAATGGACGCTTTCGAGGGCGCATCGCTGTCGGCGTGGGCTATGGCCGTGCGTCCTTCGCCCTATCTGGATGATCTGAACCCGGCGCAACGTGACGCGGTCGAACGTCTGGACGGCCCGGTTCTGATGCTGGCCGGGGCGGGGACGGGCAAGACCAAGGCGCTGACGGCCCGAATCGCACACCTTCTCAACACGGCACGTGCGCGCCCGAACGAGATTCTGTCGGTGACTTTCACCAACAAGGCTGCGCGCGAGATGAAAGAGCGTGTGGGCCGCTTGCTGGGTCAGCCCGCTGAGGGGATGCCATGGCTGGGCACCTTCCACTCGATCTGTGTAAAACTGCTGCGCCGCCACGCGGAACTGGTCGATCTGAAATCGAACTTCACGATTCTGGACAGCGACGACCAGCTGCGACTGCTCAAGCAACTGGTTCAAGCCGCCAATATCGACGACAAACGCTGGCCGGCACGAATGCTGGCGGGGATCATCGATGACTGGAAAAACCGTGCGCTGACGCCCGACAAGGTGCCTGCGGCGGATGCCGGGGCCTATAACAACAAGGGCATTGAGCTCTATGCCCAGTACCAGATCCGCCTGCACGAGCTGAATGCGGTGGATTTTGGTGACCTGCTTTTGCACATGGTCACGATTTTCCAGACCCACCCGGATGTTCTGGAACAATACCAGCGCTGGTTCCGCTACATCCTTGTGGATGAGTATCAGGACACCAACGTCGCCCAGTACCTGTGGTTGCGCCTGCTGGCCGGGGGGCACAAGAACATCTGCTGCGTGGGTGATGACGATCAATCAATCTATGGCTGGCGCGGGGCCGAGGTCGGCAACATCCTGCGGTTCGAAAAGGACTTTCCTGGAGCCTACGTGGTGCGGCTGGAGCAGAACTATCGCTCAACCCCGCATATTCTGGCGGCTGCGTCGAACGTCATTCGGGGCAACGAAAGCCGTTTGGGTAAAGAGCTTTGGACCGACAAGCCCGAGGGCGAAAAGGTCCGTCTGATCGGCCATTGGGACGCCGAAGAGGAAGCCCGCTGGATATGTGAGGAAATCGATGCAATGCGAAGCGGTACCCGAGGTATGCGACCCTTTGAGCTAAATGAAATAGCGATAATGGTTCGAGCTACCCACCAAATGAAAGTGCTTGAGGATCGGTTTCTGAAGATCGGCATGCCATATAGAGTTGTTGGTGGGGTGCCCTTCTACCGTAGATTGGAAATCAGGGATGCAATTGCCTATTTCCGCGTCGTGGTCAGTTCTGACAATGATCTGGCTTTCGAGCGAATCGTAAACACGCCTAAGCGCAGTTTAGGAGAGAAGGCGCAACAGACGATCCAGCGCACCGCGCGGGACCATGGTGTGTCTCTGCTTCAAGGCGCGCGGATCGCGGTCGAGCAGAGGTTGATCAAGGGCAAGGGTGGCGTGGCTTTGCGCGAATTGGTCGATGGGCTGGCGCGCTGGAATGCGATGACCCGCGGCCCACAGATAGAAATCGATGATGATTCAGTGATTGATAACGGTGCCGAACCTGTCCGGTATGGCGATCCTGAGGTTTCACATATTGAATTGGCTCAGATGATCCTAGATGAAAGTGGTTACACTGAAAGTTACTTAAAACCACTTTCCGATGAAGAGCTAAGAATGGACCCAAGCCCGCCACGTAGTCCACGTGATCACGAGGCTGCCGGACGGTTGGAAAACTTGAAGGAGTTGGTCAACCATTTGGGCGAATTTGAGAATCTGCAAGGTTTTCTCGAGCATGTAAGTCTGGTCATGGATAACGAGCAGGACAATGATGAGCCAAAGGTCTCGATCATGACACTTCATGCAGCTAAGGGTTCAGAGTACCCTGCGGTTTTTCTTTCGGGATGGGAGGAGGGGCTGTTTCCGTCCCAGAGGTCGATGGATGAAACTGGGTTGAAGGGGCTCGAGGAAGAGCGCCGCCTCGCCTATGTGGGCATCACTCGCGCGGAGGAAGTTTGCACAATTTCATTTGCCTCCAATAGATTAATTTTCTCTGGTGACTTTAAAGGTTGGCAATCGATGTTGCCGTCACGCTTCATTGACGAGTTGCCCGAGGACCATGTCGAGGTGCTGACGCCTCCGGGCCTTTATGGCGGTGGGCATCAGACGGCGGGCATAGAAACACGTGCGGCCGAAGCCAATGTCTATAACTCGCCGGGCTGGAGACGGTTGCAGGCGCGGCAGGGCCAATATGGCATGTCGCAACCCCGCGAAAGCCGCAACTCGGTGATCGACGCCACCGCACTGGCCAGTTTCACGCTGGGCGAACGCGTGTTTCACCAGAAATTCGGCTATGGCGCGGTGATCGGCATTGAAGGCGACAAGGTCGAGGTCGTTTTCGACAAAGCGGGCACCAAGAAAGTGGTCGCGCGGTTCCTGTCGGCCAAGGACGATGTGCCGTTCTAGACGCCTTCGACCAGCACCATGTTCGTGGAGGCCGTGGCTTTCCTGATTTTCGCGAGTTCAATGTAGTCTGGATCGTTCTTCCAGGCCGTTGCCGTCTCAAGGTCCGGAAACTCCATCAGGACGATTCCGCCTTCGGGCCAATTGCCCTCCACACAGTCCACGGGCTTGGATGACACTGTCAGCAAACGGCCTTTGTAGCGATCGAAAATCGGCATGAAGCCTTTCAGGTAGTCCTGATACCCATCGGGGTCGTGAATCTTCAGTTGGGCAATGAAATAGGCAGCCATGGCGTCCTCGCTCTTGAAGCCGGGGCGTAAATGCTACTCCGGCACAACCAAAAAAGAAACGGCGGTTCCCAGGGAGGAGGAGGGGAACCGCCGTTCTTTGCAACATCGAGGCAGGGAGGAGGAGAGCCCCGATGCAGTCGGACCCGGGTATTGACCCGGTATGAGGTCGCGGCAATGCCAGGGAGGAGGAGAGGCATCGCCGCGCGCTTTCAACACCGGAATCAGGGAGGAGGACCCGGTGTATCAGCTCCCGGCGTTCAGGGCCGGTATTCTTTGCGGCGGCACCAGGGAGGAGGAGGATACCGCCGCTGAAGTTCAGACCCGCAGGGAGGAGGACGCGGGGCTGAATTCCAATTTCTATTGCGTCCGTTACGCGAAGTGTTCGTTGACCGCCTGAAGCGCAACCTGACGGATCATCGATCGGTTCAGCCCGAGATCATCCAGTTCACGTGCCGACAGGGCCGACAGTTCGTTCACGGTCTTGCGGTACATCAGATGTCGGCCCACACGGGATTTTGCAGCCTCTAGAAGCGCTGAGAATCCAAATCCTTGCGCACCTTTGTGGGTGATATGTTCGCTCGTTGATGCCATCGTATCTAACCTGATCTTTTTCGTTCTGCCGTATCGCTGCGGCGTTGCTTGAGACTGAAAATAAGCAAATGCTGCAGGTGCACAATGGCTTCCGTGGTCAAAGCGGGTATGCGACAATTGCATAGATTGCCCCCTTGCGCGGCTGGCGGGCCGGCGGGATCAAAATTCACTGGCACTTTTTCAACTCTCGCCGCCATAAAAGTACCTGATTTGCTGCGACTACCCAGGGCGCGCCTCCAAGTTGACGCCAGATACTCCGAGAAGGTTACTTCAAACCGCCTGTGTTGCTTCCGTTGTTCAATGCGGACAGCGAAACCGAAGCGCCGTGTTTGATCCTGGATACGGGATTTCATGGGAAGCGCTCAAATTCGAGCCAGTCGGCATGGGATGCTCACTAATCGCTCATGGGAATACCGGGTGATTCGCGCCCTCTAAGTGGGGTGAAAGGTGAACATCCTGACGTAATCAAAAAAGTTCCTCGCCGTTCTGAATTTTCTTGGGAATTCATGGGATAAAATTACCGGTACGCTGTCCGTACTATATCTAGTATACGATTGTTGTTTAGTTACATCATGCGGCAACAATGACTCAAATTTCTTCAATCTGTCTTGTATAAAATACTGCGAAGCAGGCAATTCGAATGGGAGTTGTTCCCAAATTCCTATTGATTTCCATGAATTCCCATGGCATCCCTAGTTCATCCGATGAGGACGAGGCAGCAGGGGCGCTAAACGACCCCGACATAAATCCAAAGGTTTCATACAGGCATCTCGCTTTCATCGAACCAAGAGATCCGGCGCGCGAGCGAGCAGACATCCCCCCAGGTGGCGCGCGCAGCTGGACTTCCCGCAAGGCGGGCAAATGCGGCGGGTTGATCAGTGGCAGCAGATCAACTCGCCGTTTTTAACTTCTGGGGGTCGGAATTTTGTTGGGGGCGCAAGCGAAAGGGACAGTCGGCTTGGCGCGCAGGTTCAGAGGCGAAAGCCACCACAAGGTGGACAACAAGGGCAGGGTCTCGATCCCGGCCTCGTTTCGCCGTGTGCTTGAAGCGGGCGATCCCAACTGGCAATCCGGCGGCAATCCCGAACTGGTAATCGTCTATGGTGACCACCGCCGAAAGTTTCTTGAATGCTACACCATGGAAGCGATTGACGAGGTTGATGCTAAGATAGATGCACTTCCGCGCGGTTCGATGGAGCGCAGGATGCTTCAGCGCCTGTTCCACGGTCTGTCGTTCCCGACCAATGTGGACGAAACGGGGCGTCTGGTGCTTCCGGCCAAACTGCGTGACAAGATCAAGCTCGAAGGCGACGCTTTTTTTATCGCCGCCGGTGACACGTTCCAGATATGGAAGCCCGAAACTTACACCCATGAAGAACTCGCTTTGACCGAGGAGTGGCTGGACGAGTTGCCAGACGATTTCGATCCGATGCAGTTCCTTGATGGCCCAAGGGATGGGTGACGGCATGGCCGCCGCTGCCCTATCCTCCTCGAATGATCCGCACATCCCCGTTCTGCTGCGCCCCTTGCTGGCTGCGGTTGCACCGGTGTCGGGCGTTTGGTTGGATGGCACCTTCGGCGCGGGTGGCTATACCCGCGGTCTGCTGGAGGCCGGGGCAGACAAGGTCATCGCAGTCGATCGTGATCCGCTGGCCTTTGAGATGGCGGCAAGCTGGGCTGGTGCCTATGGTGATCGGCTGGTGATGCAGCCAGGTGTGTTTTCGCGCATGGATGACTATGCCGGGGGCCTCGACGGCATCGTCCTGGATCTTGGCGTCTCCTCGATGCAGCTCGACCAGGCCGAGCGCGGGTTCTCCTTTATGAAGGATGGCCCCCTGGACATGCGGATGAGTCAGGATGGGGAAAGCGCAGCCGATCTGGTGAACACCGCGCCCGAAGCGGCTCTGGCCGATATTCTGTTCCACTATGGTGAGGAACGCGCCAGTCGACGCATCGCCAAGGCCATCGTCCGGGCTCGCACCGAAGCGCCAATCACAACGACCTTGCGTCTTGCCGAAATCATCGAATCCTGTTTGCCGCGCGCCAAGCCGGGGCAGTCCCATCCGGCGACACGCTCGTTCCAGGCTCTTCGGATTGCGGTCAACGCGGAATATGAAGAGCTGTTTCTGGGTCTCATGGCTGCGGAACGGGCGTTGAAACCGGGCGGACAACTGGCGGTCGTCACCTTTCATTCGATTGAAGACCGGATGGTTAAACGCTTTTTACAGGCGCGGGCGGGTAAGACCGGACGCGCCAATCGGTACGCCCCCGAGCAACAGGAAGATCAGCCGCAATTCATTCTGAAAACGCGCAAGGCCGTCGGCCCCGACGATCAGGAGTTGGCCGAGAATCCGCGCTCGCGGTCAGCCAAGTTGCGCGTCGCGGTACGTACCGACGCCCCGGCGGGGGAAATTGATGCCCGCGCCATCGGAATGCCTCAGCTTAGTGGGGGAGCGAGATGAAAAGTTTGATGTATGTGTTGACCGCTCTGGCCGTGTTCGGGCTGGCATTGTGGGCGTATCAGGAAAACTATCGCACCCAGCAGGTGCTCAAGGAAACTCAAGGACTGCAGCGTCAGATCGGCGCGGCACAGGCCCGGCTTGCGATTCTACGTGCTGAATGGGCTTATCTCAATCGGCCCGATCGGCTGCGTGAACTGGCGGACCTGAATTTCGAACGTCTGGGCTTGCTGCCTCTTCGGGCCGAGCAATTCGGAAGCGCCGATCAGATCGCCTATGGCGAAGACCCTGACCTGCCCATCGTCGATCCGATCGAGTTGCAGGCGGTTACCGAGTTCGAATCGCTGGGTGAGGTGGAAATCCCATGACCCGCACACCGCTCCGCCCTCTGGCCCGCATCCTCGACGCCCGCTCCCGTGGTGAAAATCCGGACCTGATCGAGCGCGAAAACATCCGCAAGCGCCACGAAGAGATGAAGGACCGCGCTCGTACTCGCGCGGAGGGGCGCTTGCTGGTATTGGGCGTGTTCTTTTTTTGCGCATTTGCCGTGGTTGGCGCCCGGATGGGGATGCTCGCGACGTCCGAGGCGCAAGAGCCGCTGGCTACCGCGCCCGGAGCAAATATCGCCATGCAACGGGCGGAAATCGTGGATCGTGAAGGGCGCATACTCGCCACCAATCTGGAAACCTATTCCGTCTATGCCCAGCCGCCGAACATGATCGATCCCGTCGCGTCGGCCGAAGGGCTTGTGCGGATTTTCCCGGATCTGGACAAGGATCGTCTCGTCAAGGATTTCACCGGCAAGCGCAAGTTCCTGTGGATAAAAAAGCGCATCTCGCCTGAACAGAAGCAGGCGGTGCACGATATCGGCGATCCCGGCATCCTGTTCGGTCCCCGCGAAATGCGCCTTTATCCCAATGGCCAGCTTGCTGCGCATATCCTTGGCGGTTCCGGTTTTGGCCGTGAAGGGGTGAGTGCTGCCGAAGTTATCGGCGTTGCGGGCGTCGAAAAGCAGTTTGACGGCTATCTGCGCGACCCCGCCAACGGCAACAAGCCACTGCAACTTTCGCTGGACCTGACAATCCAGTCGGCGGTCGAACGGGTACTGCTCGGCGGCATGAAGATCATGAACGCCAAGGGGGCCTCGGCCGTCTTGATGAATGTACACACGGGCGAAGTGATCTCGGCGGCATCATTGCCCGCATTCGATCCCAATGATCGCCCGCGACCGCCGACCAGTGGATTTGATCCCTCGGACAGCCCGCTGTTCAACCGCTATGTGCAGGGCGTTTATGAGTTGGGATCTGTCTTCAAGATCTTCACGGCAGCGCAGGCCATAGACCTTGGGCTGGTGAACTCGGAGACCATTATCGACACGTCCGGCCCGATGCGCATCGGGCGGTTCCCGATCGGCGAGTTCAACAACAAGAACTATGGCAAGATCAGTGTGGCGGATGTAATCGTCCACAGCTCGAACCGGGGGACCGGGCGGCTGGCGCTGCAGATCGGGGCCGAGCGGCAGCAGTCGTTTCTGGAATCCCTCGGCATGTTCGATCCGACCCCCTTCGAGATTGTCGAAGCTTCGGGCGGCGCGCCGCTCAAGCCCAAGAAATGGGGCGAGTTGAGCACTGTCACCGTGTCTTACGGGCATGGCTTGTCGACCAGCCCGATGCATCTGGCGGCCGGCTATGCCGCGCTTGCCAATGGTGGCCACTATGTCAGCCCCACAATCCTGAAGCAGCGCGGGCCACAACACGGACCCCGCGTGATGTCCGAAAGCGCGGCAAAACAGGCGCGGGCGATGCTGCGCAAGGTGGTCACCAGCGGCACAGCCAGCTTTGGCGAAGTGCCGGGCTATGACGTGGCTGGCAAGACCGGTACCGCCGACAAGCCGAAACCGCGAGGCGGCTATTACGAAGACAAGGTGATTGCCACCTTTGCCACCCTGTTCCCTGCTTATGATCCGAAATATGTCCTGATTGTCACTTTGGATGAACCTTCAATCGTGGCATACGGCGAAAAGCGCCGGACGGCGGGCTGGACGGCGGTTCCGGTGACGGCGGAACTGATCGGGCGGGTGGCCCCGTTGCTGGGGTTGCGACCGCGGCTTGAGCCTGAAGCGGGCGCTGCTATAACGCTGACCTCAAACTAGACAGCACGAGGCAGATTGGTCATGGGCGCAAGGTCAAAAACTCTCGGTGAATTGGCCCTGACCGCACGAGGTGGACGCAATCCAGCGGTCACAGGCCTGGCCGTGGACAGCCGAGAGGTCAGGGATGGATTCCTCTTTGCCGCGTTGCCGGGCACCCGCGTGCATGGTGGCGAGTTCATCCAATATGCCCTGCGCATGGGGGCCGTCGCTGTTTTGACGGATGCAAAGGGGGCCGAAATCGCCAGGGACGAATTGGCAGCTTCTGATGCGGCACTGGTCGTGGCCGAGGACCCGCGTCAGGCGCTGGCCTATACCGCGGCGCTCTGGTTCGGTGCCCAGCCAGAGACCATGGTGGCGGTGACCGGCACCAACGGAAAGACATCCGTCGCCACTTTCATACGCCAAATCTGGATCGAACTGGGCCACAGCGCTGTCAATCTGGGTACAACCGGCGTCGAGGGCGCATGGACCGCGCCGCTGGCCCACACCACGCCCGAGCCAATCACTTTGCACCGGACGCTGGCCGAGGCTGCGGCCAACGGCATAACCCACGCGGCGATGGAGGCTTCCTCGCATGGTCTGGAACAGCGTCGCCTGGACGGCGTCCGGCTCAAGGCGGCGGGGTTTACCAATTTTACCCAGGACCATCTGGATTATCACGACACGTTCGAAGCCTATTTCGCCGCCAAGGCGGGTCTGTTCCGCCGCGTGTTGTCGCCCGACGGAACGGCAGTGATCAATCTGGACGACCCCAAGGGCGCGGAAATGCGCGCCGTGGCCGCCGCGCGCGGACAGGAGATTCTGACCGTCGGACGCACGGGCGGTGATGTGAGTCTGCTGAACCAACGCTTTGACGCCACCGGGCAGGATTTGCGGTTTTCCTGGCGCGGCAAGACGTTCCAGTCCCGGCTGAACCTGATCGGTGGGTTTCAGGCGGAAAACGTGCTACTGGCCTGCGGGCTGGTCATTGCGGGCGGTGATGACCCTGAGCGAGTATTCGAAACCCTGCCGCATCTGACGACCGTGCGCGGGCGGATGCAGTTGGCCGCCACCCGTGACAGCGGGGCGGCGGTCTTTGTCGATTATGCTCACACACCCGACGCGGTGGCGACCGCGCTCAAGGCCATGCGCCCGCACGTGATGGGCCGGCTGATCGCTATCGTAGGTGCCGGTGGCGACCGCGACGCTACCAAGCGCCCGTTGATGGGCCGGGCAGCGGCGGAAAATGCCGACATCGTATTCGTCACTGACGACAACCCGCGAAGCGAAGATCCCGCAACCATCCGGGCCGCCGTGATGGGCGGAGCGCCGGAGGCCACCGAGGTGGGCGACAGGGCCGAGGCGATCCTGCGCGGTGTCGACGCCCTGCAACCGGGTGATGCGCTGCTGATTGCGGGAAAAGGCCATGAAAGCGGGCAGATCGTGGGGGATCAGGTTTTACCGTTTGACGACGCCGAACAGGCCAGTATCGCCGTGGCCGCGCTGGATGGGAGGGTGGCATGACGCTCTGGACCGCAGACGAAGCCGCTCGCGCTACCGGAGGGCGCGTAACTGCTGACTGGCAGGCAAATGGCGTTTCAATTGATACCCGCACTCTGCAGAAGGGCGATCTTTTCGTGGCTCTCAAGGCCGCGCGCGACGGGCATGACTTTGTAGCGCAGGCGTTGGAAAAAGGCGCAGGCGCCGCGCTGGTTTCGCGCGTTCCCGAAGGCGTGTCTGCCGATGCGCCGCTCTTGATTGTAGAGGATGTGCAAGCCGGTCTTGAAGCACTCGGTCGGGTTGCGCGTGCCCGGACAGTCGCCAAGGTCGTGGCGGTTACTGGTAGTGTCGGCAAGACCTCGACCAAGGAAATGCTGGCAGCGATGCTGGCGGGTCAGGGTAAAACCCATGCCAGTGTCGCCAGCTACAACAACCACTGGGGCGTGCCACTGACGTTGGCGCGGATGCCGCGCGACACCGAATTCGCGGTCATCGAGATCGGCATGAACCACCCCGGAGAGATTGCCCCGCTTGCCCGTCAGGCCCGCCCGCACGTCGCGTTGGTCACCACCGTGGCGGCCGTGCATCTTGAGGCGTTCGACTCGGTCGCAGACATTGCTCGCGAAAAGGCCGCCATCTTCGACGGGCTGGAGTCGGACGGCACAGCCATCGTCAATGCCGACATAGATCACGCGGGCATCCTGCGCAGTTTTGCCGAACGGCAGGGTGCCCGGATCGTCGAATTCGGGAAAAAAGCGTCTGATTACAGACTTTTGAATGTAATCAGTCGGGGTGACGAAACCCGCGCTCGCGCAGAGTTTGATGGATCGGGGTTCGAATTCGAAGTCCTTTCCGCCGGAACCCATTTCGCGATGAACGGCCTTGGTGCTCTGGCCGCCTGCGTTGCGCTGGGCGTAGATCTGGACCGGGCCGTTGACGGTCTGCGCCGTTGGACCCCCTATGAAGGGCGCGGTGTACGCGAAAGGATCTCGCTGCCTGGCGGCGGTGAGATCGAGTTGCTTGATGACAGCTACAACGCCAATCCGACATCGATGGCCGCGGCGCTGGACGTTCTGGCCGCGGCCTCGACCATGCGCCGCTTGGCGTTTCTGGGCGACATGAAGGAGCTGGGGTCGCAAGAGGCGGAGATGCACGCGGCAATGGCCGGGATCGACGCCATGGCTCGTGTCGATATGGTTCACTGTATCGGCCCGCTGATGCGGGCGCTGCATGCGGCATTACCTGACAGCAAGCGCGGTTTGTGGACCGAGACAAGTGCAGAAATGGCCGACCGCCTTGCACAGCTTGTTCAGGCTGGCGACGCCGTGCTGGCCAAGGGGTCGCTCAGTATGGGGCTCGCGAGGATCGTTGACGGCGTACGAAAAATGGGGCAAGGCCCCGCGGTCGAGGGATGACGCGCGCGTAAGGAAGGTTTCGAGATGCTCTATTGGTTGACGGCCCTGTCGGACGGAGGCGATTTCTGGAACCTCTTCCGTTATATCACCTTCCGCGCGGGTGGGGCTTTCATGACGGCGCTCATCTTTGGTTTCCTGTTCGGCAAGCCGCTGATCAACGTGCTGCGCCGCAAGCAGGGCAAGGGCCAGCCTATCCGCAACGACGGCCCCGAGGCGCATTTCTCCAAGGCCGGAACGCCTACGATGGGTGGGTTGCTGATCGTGGGCGCGCTGGTCACCTCGACGCTTTTGTGGGCGCGGTTGAGCAATCCTTTCGTGTGGCTGGTCCTGTTCGTGACGCTGGCCTATGCGGCAATCGGTTTTGCCGACGACTACGCCAAGGTGTCCAAGCAGAACACCAAGGGCGTGCCGAGCAAGCTGCGGCTGGCGCTGGGCATCATCATCGCGGTGATCGCGGCGCTCTGGGCCACGTTCAACCACCCGGCGGAGCTTCAGAACCAGCTGGCGCTGCCGGTGTTCAAGGACACGCTGATCAATCTGGGCCTTTTTTATATACCGTTTTCCATCTGCGTCATCGTCGGTGCCGCCAACGCGGTGAACCTGACCGATGGTCTGGACGGGCTGGCGATCATGCCTGCGATGATCGCCGCCTCGACGCTGGGAATCATCGCCTATGCGGTGGGGCGGGTCGACTTTACCGAGTATCTGGACGTGCATTACGTGCCGGGAACCGGCGAGATCCTGATCTTTACCGCTGCCCTTTTCGGGGCGGGTCTGGGCTTTCTGTGGTACAACGCGCCGCCTGCTGCGGTGTTCATGGGGGATACCGGCTCGCTTGCGCTGGGCGGGGCGCTGGGGGCGATTGCGGTGGCCACCAAGCACGAGCTGGTGCTGGCGATTGTTGGCGGGCTTTTCGTGGTCGAGGCGCTGAGCGTGATCATCCAGGTGCTCTATTTCAAACGCACCGGCAGGCGGGTGTTCCTGATGGCGCCGATCCATCACCATTACGAGAAAAAGGGCTGGGCCGAGCCGCAGATCGTCATCCGGTTCTGGATCATCTCGCTGATCCTGGCGATGATCGGACTGGCGACGCTGAAGGTTCGGTAGCGTCGAACTGTCCGAATTGTACAGGGTTTGAAGGACGTGTTGACCGAATTGTACCAGTCGGCCCTGTCAATCTTTTGGCAGGATTTCCACTTTCCGCCCCATCCCGGCGCGCGGCGTTTACCCGCGATCAATGAAGGTTGACGCTTTTTCAATCGCCGGGAGTTTGTATGCTGAGGCGAGTTGGTGAGTAACGTCCGACCCATTCCTCCCGGATCAAAATGCTCCTCTCGCAAAAGCCCTGAGCTCGGACCTCCCACCCGCTTTTCAAATCGGTGACGATCCGTTAGCGAGGAAGCCGGAACATGTGAGGGCAGGTGGATGATCCCCGTCAGAGGATTTGACAATCAGAAAGTGGCGGTGCTGGGGCTGGGCCGGTCGGGGCTGGCGGCGGCGCGGGCGCTCAGGGCGGGCGGGGCGGAGCCTGTGTGCTGGGACGACAACCCGGCCGCGCGCGAGGCGGTGGAGGCCGAGGGCTTTGTCTGCGCCGATCTGCGCCGTCAGGGCGCGTTTGACGATGTGGCGGCGCTGATCGTCAGTCCGGGCATTCCGCATCTTTACCCCGAGTCCAATCCGGTGGTGCGCGCGGCGCTGGACGCGGGCGTGCCGGTGGACAATGACATCGGTCTGTTCTTCCGCTCGTTCGCGGGGCCGGACTGGAACAATTTCGACCGGCCGCCGCAGGTTGTGGCGGTGACCGGATCGAACGGGAAATCGACCACGGCGGCGCTGATCCATCACATCCTGACCGAGGCCGGGCGGCCCTCGCAACTGGCGGGCAATATCGGGCGCGGAGTGCTGGATATCGAGCCAGGGCAGGATGGCGGCGTGGTGGTGCTGGAACTTTCGAGCTATCAGACCGAGCTGGCCCGCGCGCTGACGCCGGATGTGGCGGTGTTCACCAACCTCAGCCCCGATCATCTGGATCGCCACGGCGGCATGGGCGGATATTTCGCCGCCAAGCGGAGGCTGTTTGCCGAAGGCGGGCCGGACCGGGCGGTGATCGGCGTGGACGAGACCGAGGGCTTGTTCCTGGCGGGGCAGATGTCTGAAGGGCCGGGCGATGACCGGGTGATCCGCATTTCGGTCGCGCGCAAGCTGACCGGGCCGGGCTGGCAGGTTTTTGCCCGCAAGGGGTTTCTGGCGGAATATCGCAAGGGACGGCAGGCGGCCTCGATCGATCTGCGCGGAACCCGGGGGCTGCCGGGCGCGCATAACCACCAGAATGCCTGTGCCGCTTACGCGGCCTGCCGCACGCTGGGTCTGGCACCGAGGGTGATCGAGGCGGCGCTGCACAGCTTTCCCGGTCTGCCGCATCGCAGCCAGATCATCGCCGAGGCGCGTGGCGTGACCTATGTGAACGATTCCAAGGCCACCAATGTGGACAGCGCGGTCAAGGCGCTGGGCGCGTTCCGCAAGATCCGCTGGATCTGCGGCGGGCTGGAGAAAGACGGGGGGCTGTCGCCGTTGAACGCGGCCTCGGGCGAGGTGATCAAGGCCTATGTCATCGGGCGCGAGGCGGCGGGGTTCGCCATGCAGCTGGAGGTCGAGGCCGAGGTCTGCACCACCATGGCGGCGGCGGTCGAGCGGGCGATGGCCGAGGCGCAGGAGGGCGAGACGGTTCTGCTGGCCCCGGCGGCGGCGAGTTTCGACCAATATGACAACTTCGAGCGGCGCGGCGAGGATTTCACGGCCGAGGTGCGAGGCCGGTTGGCCGGGTAAGGGGCGCTGCCCCCGGCGCGCGGGGGCGCGCGGCTCTACCGGAGTATTTGGGAAAAGATGAAGGCCTCAGCGGGTGGTCGCGGCGATGGCGGTGCCGGCGGCGTGGCCCGAGGACCAGGCCCATTGGAAATTATAGCCGCCCAGCCAGCCGGTCACATCCACCGCCTCGCCGATGGCGTAGAGGCCGGGCAGGGATTTGGCCTGCATCGTTTTCGAGGACAGCGCACCGGTGTCGATGCCGCCCAGGGTGACCTCGGCGGTGCGGTAACCTTCGGTGCCCGAGGGCGTCAGTTGCCAGTCGCCGAGGGCCGCGCAGAGGGCGGCGAGCCTGGCATCGGACTGGTCGGCGAGATTGCCATCGAGCGGCAGGATCGGTTTGAGGTGTTCGACCAGCCGCGCCGGCAGGTGGCGCGACAGTTCGGTCGTCAGCGCCTTGCGGCCTGAGTGCTGGCGCTGGCTGCGCAGCTTTTCGCAGAGGTCGGTATCGGGGATCAGGTTGACCGAGACCGCCTCGCCCTCGCGCCAATAGCTGGACAGCTGGAGGACGGCGGGGCCGCTGAGGCCGCGATGGGTGAAGAGGAGGGCTTCGTCGAAACTGGCGCGCGCATT
Source organism: Ruegeria sp. CI1 (assembly GCF_056536925.1). Lineage (NCBI taxonomy): Bacteria > Pseudomonadati > Pseudomonadota > Alphaproteobacteria > Rhodobacterales > Roseobacteraceae > Ruegeria > Ruegeria sp. CI1. The sequence continues at coordinate 76,138 of NZ_JBQFQP010000005.1, forward strand.
GGAGAGCCGGACGGGCAGCGAGACCCCCGCGAGGTCGCTGAACCGGCCTTCGGGAAAGGTGAAGGGGACCAGCGCGGCGCGAGTATCGGTGACCGGCAGGCCGAATTGCCGGGCGATATCATAGGCAAGGCCGGTGGCGCCCATTTTGGGGATCGACTTGCCGCCGGTGGCGAGCACCAGGTTGGCGCAGGTTGCCTCGACCCGGTTGCCGTCGCGGTCCAGCCCCAGCGCAAAGACGCCGTCGCGGTGATGCAGGTCCGTCAGGGTGGTGGACAGCCACAGCTCGGCCCCGGCCTTTTCCGCCTCGGTCACAAGCATTGAGACGATCTGTTTCGAGGAGCCGTCACAGAAAAGCTGCCCCAGCATCTTTTCGTGCCAGGCGATGCCGTGGCGGTTCACCAGATCGATGAAATCCCATTGCGTATAGCGGGCCAGTGCGGATTTGCAGAAATGCGGGTTCTGCGACAGGAAATTTTCTGGGCCCGCGTACAGGTTGGTGAAATTGCAGCGCCCGCCGCCCGAGATGCGGATTTTCTCGCCCGGAGCGCGCGCGTGATCGATCACCAGCGTGCGCCCGCCGCACCGGGCGGCGCACATCAGGCCGGCGGCCCCGGCGCCCAGGATGATCGTGTCGAACCTCATGCCCCGGCCTTGGCGCGGATTGACGCCAATGACAAGAGGAAGAGGCTGGCCTGAAAAGGATTTTGCCTGTAGAATCGCGTTCAGATCCCGAAAACGGGACGTGTACGAGGCAGATAGTGGCGGTAATCTCATGACTGAGATGGTGTATGGTGCCGTGCCCGAGCGGCGCGGCGAACCGATCCTTCCCAAATGGTGGCGGACGATCGACAAGTGGACGATGTCCTGTGTGCTGATCCTGTTCGTGATCGGCCTGTTGCTGGGGCTGGCCTCGTCCCCGCCGCTGGCATCGCGAAATGGTTTCGATCCGTTCCACTATGTCGAGCGGCAGGCGTTTTTCGGCGGGCTGGCCGCCGTGGCGATGCTTTTGACCTCGATGATGTCGCCGGTGCTGGTGCGGCGGCTGGCGGTGATCGGCTTTGTCCTGTCTTTCGTGGCGCTGGCGCTGCTGCCGTTTCTGGGCACCGATTTCGGCAAGGGCGCAGTGCGCTGGTACAGTCTGGGATTTGCCTCGGTGCAGCCTTCGGAGTTTCTCAAGCCCGGCTTCATCGTCGTGGCCGCCTGGCTGTTTGCCGCCGCGCAGGAGATCAATGGCCCGCCGGGGCGTCTGTGGTCGTTTGCGCTGTGCATGGCGATTGTCATGATGCTGGTGTTGCAGCCCGATTTCGGGCAGGCCTGTCTGGTGCTGTTCGGCTGGGGCGTGATCTATTTCGTGGCCGGAGCGCCGATGCTGCTGATGCTGGGCATGGCCGGGGTCGTGGTTCTGGGCGGCATGCTGGCCTATTCCAATTCCGAGCATTTCGCCCGTCGCATCGACGGGTTTCTGAACCCTGACGTCGATCCGACCACGCAGCTGGGCTATGCCACCAACGCCATCCGCGAGGGAGGGCTGTTCGGCGTTGGCGTCGGCGAGGGGCAGGTGAAATGGTCGCTGCCCGATGCCCATACCGATTTCATCATCGCGGTGGCGGCCGAGGAATACGGGCTGATCCTGGTGCTGATCGTCATCGCGCTTTACAGCCTGATCGTGGTGCGCTCGCTGCTGCGGCTGATGCGCGAGCGGGACATGTTCATCCGTCTGGCGGGAACCGGTCTGGCGTGTATGTTCGGCGTTCAGGCGATGATCAACATGGGTGTCGCGGTACGGCTGTTGCCGGCCAAGGGCATGACGCTGCCCTTCGTCAGCTATGGCGGTTCGTCCCTGATCGCTGGGGGCATTGCGCTGGGCATGTTGCTGGCCTTTACCCGCACGCGGCCGCAGGGCGAACTGGGTGACATTCTTCGCGGACGGGGATGATGGGCAAGCCGTATCTTCTGATCGCCGCCGGGGGAACCGGCGGTCATATGTTTCCGGCTCAGGCGCTGGCCGAGGCGATGCTGAAACGCGGTTGGCGGGTGCGCCTGTCGACGGATGCGCGCGGCGCGCGCTATACCAAGGGCTTTCCGCATTCGACCGAGATTGCCGAGGTCGCCTCGGCCACGTTCGCGCGCGGCGGGCTGGCGGCCAAGGCGCTGGTTGGGCCGACGATCGCGGGGGGCGTCACCAGCATGGCGTTCCAGATGCTGCGCGACCGGCCCGACGTGGTGGTGGGCTTTGGCGGCTATCCGTCGATTCCGGCGCTGGGCGCGGCCACGATGCTGCGCGTGCCGCGCATGATCCATGAACAGAACGGGGTGCTGGGTCGGGTCAACCAGATATTTGCCACCCGCGTCGCTCATGTCGCCTGCGGCGTCTGGCCGACGCAGCTGCCCGAGGGGGCGCATGGCATCCACACCGGCAACCCGGTGCGTGCGGCGGTGCTGGAGCGCGAGACGGCGGGGTACATCCCGCCCGGCGACTATCCGATGTCGATCCTTGTCATGGGCGGGTCGCAGGGCGCGCGCATCCTCAGCGATACGGTGCCCGGCGCGATTGCGGCGCTGCCCGAGGGCATGCGCCAGTATATCCGCGTGTCGCATCAGGCCCGCGAGGAAGATGGCGAGCGCGTCACCGCCTTTTACGACGCGCATGGTATCAAGGCCGATGTAAAGCCTTTCTTTCAGGATATCCCTCGGCGGATGTCCGAGGCGCAGCTGGTCATCAGCCGGTCGGGCGCGTCCAGCGTGGCGGATATTTCCGTGATCGGGCGGCCCTCGATCCTGATCCCTTTTGCTGCCGCCGCAGGCGATCACCAGACCGCCAATGCCCGCGGGCTGGTTCAGGCCGGGGCCGCGATCATGATCCCCGAAAGTGCCCTTGACGTTTCCGCCCTGTCGGAGCAAATCACGACGATTCTGACCAACCCGCAAGCCGCCCAGAAAATGGCCCGCGCCGCCCGGTCGGTCGGGGCGCCCGACGCGACCGAGCGTCTGGTCGCCCTTGTCGAAGAACTGGCGCGAGAGGAGACCGCATGACCCCCGCAACCAAACTGCCGCAAGACGTAGGCCCCATTCATTTTGTCGGCATTGGCGGCATCGGCATGTCGGGCATCGCCGAGGTGTTGCTGAACCTTGGCTATCAGGTGCAGGGGTCGGACCTGAAGGGGTCAAAGATCACCGACCGGCTGGAGCGCCTTGGGGCACGGATCTTTGTCGGCCAGAGCGCCGAGAACCTGGAAGGGGCCGAAGTTGTCGTGGTCTCGACCGCGATCAAGCGCGGCAATTCCGAACTGGACGGCGCGCGGGCGCAGGGCCTGCCGGTGGTGCGGCGCGCGGACATGCTGGCGGAACTGATGCGGCTGAAATCCAACATCGCGGTTGCCGGGACGCATGGCAAAACCACCACGACCACGATGATGGCCGAGCTGATGGTGGCGGGTGATTTCGACCCGACCGTGATCAATGGCGGCATCATCCACGCCTATGGAAGCAATGCCCGCATGGGGCAGGGCGAGTGGATGGTGGTCGAGGCGGATGAGAGCGACGGTTCCTTTAATCGCCTGCCCGCAACCATCGCCATTGTCACCAATATCGACCCCGAGCATATGGAACATTGGGGTGATTTCGACAGGCTGCGCGACGGATTCTACGAATTCGTCTCGAACATTCCGTTCTATGGTCTTGCCGTTTGCTGCACCGATCATACCGAGGTGCAGGCGCTGGTGGGGCGCATCACCGACCGGCGCGTGCGCACCTATGGGTTCAACGCGCAGGCGGATGTGCGGGCGGTGAACCTGACCTACAAGGGCGGTGTGGCGCATTTCGACATTCATCTGCAGCACGAGGACAAGGTGATCGAGGGTTGCACCCTGCCGATGCCGGGCGATCACAACGTGTCGAACGCGCTGTCGGCAGTGGCGGTGGCGCGGCATCTGGGCATGAAGGCGGCGGAAATTCGCGAGGCATTGGCCAGGTTCGGCGGCGTCAACCGTCGCTTTACCAAGGTTGGCGAAGTGAACGGCGTCACCATCATCGACGATTACGGCCATCATCCGGTCGAGATTGCCGCTGTGCTCAAGGCCGCGCGTCAGGCCACGGAAGGCCGGGTGATCGCGGTGCATCAGCCGCACCGCTATACCCGCCTGTCCAACCTGTTCGACGATTTCTGCACCTGTTTCAACGATGCCGATGTCGTCGCCATCGCCGAGGTCTATGCCGCCGGCGAGGACCCGATCGAAGGTGCCAGCCGCGACGATCTGGTGGCGGGCCTGATCCGCCACGGCCACCGCCACGCCCGCGCCATCCTGAACGAGGACGATCTGGAACGCCTGGTGCGCGAACAGGCCCGCCCCGGCGACATGGTTGTCTGTCTGGGGGCCGGGACGATCAGCACCTGGGCCAATGGCCTGCCCGAGAGATTGGAGAGCCAGTAGCCCGGGTTGGCAGCCGCGCGTCGCTTCAAGTGCCTGTGACAGCGAGACTAATTGCCGCCTCGGAAACAATAAAGTTGGATTATTCGCGTTCTGCGCGTATTCTGTAGCCGCCGGACAACGATCCGGCCTAGTCGTAAAGACGTAAGGGGTACAATATGGCGCAGGAGCTCAAGCGCCGTATAGGGTTGGGTCTGTTGACCGCCTATGGCGTTGGCGTGATGGTCGGCGCAGGGATCTATGTGCTTGTCGGTGCCATTGCCGCGGATGCCGGGATTTGGGCGCCGCTTGCCTTCGTTCTGGCCGGTCTCATCGCTGCGCCCACTGCATTGAGCTATTCCGAGTTTTCCACCCGCCTGCCCGAGGCGGCGGGCGAGGCGGCCTATGTGGGCACTGGCCTGAGCAGTCAGGCGCTGGCGCTTTTGGTGGGTCTGGCGGTGGTGGCCGCCGGGACGGTGTCTGCTGGGGCGGTGCTGCGCGGTGGGGTGGGATACCTGACCCATGCCATCGATGTGAACGCGACGGTGGCGATACTGGTGCTGGGCGTCGCCCTGACTGCCGTTGCCGTGTTCGGCGTGCTGGAAAGCCTTGCGCTGGCCGCGATTTTTACCGTGATCGAGCTGACCGGTCTGGGGCTGGTCAGCTGGGCGGGGCTGAGCGGCGAGGCGTCTGCGGACTGGACAATGGCCGCGCCCCCGGTCTGGACCGGGATCGGGCTGGGAGGTGTGCTGGCCTTTTTCGCCTTCATCGGGTTCGAGGACATCGTCAACATGGCCGAAGAGGTGGACCGACCGGAACGGACCATGCCGCGCGCGATCCTGATTTCGCTGGCGATTACCTCGGTGATCTATTCGCTGGTCAGCTGGGCCGCGGTGCGGGCGGTGCCGCTGGCCGAGCTGTCCGCCTCGACCAGCCCGCTGGCGCTGGTCTGGCAGACCGCGCGTGGCGGGTCGGGCGAGTTTCTGTCGGCCATCGCGGTGTTCGCGGCGCTGAATGGGGTGCTGGCGCAGATCGTCATGGCCAGCCGGGTTCTGTTCGGACTTGGCAAGCGCAACCCGGCTTTGGGCGTCTTTCATCAGGCGCATCCCCGGCTGGGGACACCGGTGCTGGCCACCGTGCTGATCGGAGCCGTGGTGATCGGTGCCGCGCTGTACGTTCCCTTTGCGACGCTGGCAGAGACCACATCCGCGATTCTGCTGGGCGTTTTTGCTCTGGTCAACCTCGCGTTGATCGTCCAGAAGCGGCGCGAACCCGATGCCCGATTCCGCGTGCCGATGGCGGTTCCGGTGCTGGGCCTTGTCTTGTCTTTAAGCGCGCTTGCCGTCGCCATAGGAGGGATCGCATGAACCTGCTGGTCGTTCTTGCCATCGCCTGGGTCTTTGCCGCGACCGCCGTGGCGTTTCTGCCGATGCGCCGCCAGTATGCGCCGGGCGTCATCCTGCTGGCCGCTGCGCCGGTGCTGATCGCAGCCCTTTGGGTTCATTACGGCTGGGTTCTGGGGCTTGCGGCGCTGGCGGGATTCCTGTCGATGTTCCGCAATCCGCTGATCTATTTCTGGCGCAGGTGGCGCGGTCTGGAACCGGAGGGGCGGAAATGACGATTTCCCTTACTCTCGCCTGCATCTGGGCCGTTGCGGCAAATGTACTCGCCTTGACTCCGAGCAAGGACAACCACTGGCGCAAGGCCTATGCCCTGATTGCCGTCGGCATCCCGCTTGTGGGGTATGTCACCTTTGAAAACGGCCCCTGGATCGGGTTGATCGTACTGGCCGCTGGCATGTCCATGCTGCGGTGGCCGGTGATCTACCTGACCCGCTGGGTGCGGATGAAGCTGCTGGGGCCGAAGGCGGCGAAGAAATAATTCGGAGACCTCGTCATGGGGAATATCGCTACTCTTGCCTATCTGCCGCTGATCGCGCTGGTAACCGGCCTTCTTGCCGGGTTCGTCGCGGGCCGCTGGATGGGATTTCGCAACCTGCTGTGGCTGATCGGCCTGACCTCGGCGGTGGCGCTTGGGCTGATCATCATGCTGACCACGGTCGGCACCGGCGAGGAGGAGCGCGCCTTTGCCCCCTTCGTCTGGCTGACCGGCGGCGTGCTGCCGTTCCTGTTCGCGGTGATCATGGGCGGTGTCGGCGGGCGCAGTCTGGCCAATCGCGCCGGGGCCTGACCGTTGTCAGGTTGCTGAGCCTGTCAGGCGCCACACCGGAACCTCGCCCAGCCCCTTGATGTCAGCTGGTCCCAAGGAGGTAAGGTCGAACCGATCTCTCAGCGCCTGCTCCATGGCGGCGCTGATCAGGGCGGTTCCGGGTTCGGCCAGTGTCTGCAGCCGGCTGGCAAGGTTGACGGTGTCGCCCCACAGGTCATAGCCGAACCGCGACTCGCCGATCACCCCGGCCAGCACCGGCCCGCAATGCAGGCCGACCCTGATTTGCAGCCGCTCATCCTGTGCCGCGTCGAGTTCCGCTGCGTGGGCCAGCATGTCCAGTGCCAGCCCCGCCGCCGCGCCTGCGGCGTCCGGGTGCGTCTGGGGCACGCCGCCAGCCACCATATAGGCGTCACCGATGGTCTTGATCTTTTCCAGCCCGTGCCGGTCCACCAGCCCGTCAAACGTGTTGAACAGATCGTCCAGCGCCGAAACCACCGCTTCGGGCGTCTTCCGCGCCGCCAGCTCGGTAAAGCCCACGACATCGGCAAACAGAACCACCGCATTTGGCACGGTATCGGCGATGCGTTCCTCGCCGCGCTCCATCCGGGCCACGATGCTGCCCGGCAGGATACGGGTCAGCAGGTCGAAATAGCGCGACTTCTGGCGCTCGATCTCGCGCTCGCCGAGAAATTCGTGCCGCCGCAGCATGTTCAGCTGGTGCACGGCAAAGCCGCCGACCAGAAGCACCACCAGATACTGGAAATAGATCGTCACCAGACTGCCGAAGGCCAGATCCCGAGCCAGCGTGAAGCTGAGTGCAAAGACAAGGGTGCAGACCGATCCGATCGCGACGGCGGTGGTGAAGCTCAGCGGCAGGATGAAGAACAGAAACATCTGGATGATCACAAAGCCCGAGAGGTATTCGTCGGGGGTATCGGCGATCAGGTTGAGGAAAGCATAGCACAGCGTCGCGGTGCCGATGGCGATCCATGCCAGTATCCCGGGCCGTTGCCGGAACGCGCTGACATAGGTCATCGCATAGATGGAACCTGCGCCGGGGAGGGCCACGATCAGGCGGATCAGTACCGCCATGCCGGCCTTTTCCGGGATGACGGCCCAGTCGAGCAGGGCAAAGATCAGGCTGGCGGCCCCGGCCAGAACCGCCGACAGCCGGTATCGTTTCAGATCGCGCTCGCGTCGGGCCTCCTGAAACCGGCGCTCCAAATCCGGGTCGGCAAGCCGGGCGGTCAGCTTGTCGATGTCTGGCAGGTCGGGTCCGGTTCTTCGTGACATGGTGCCGGCAATCGTGCCGGGCAAAGGCTTGCCGATCAAGGGCCGGTTTTCCCGCGTCGGGGCGGTCTTGGGCGTTGTTCCGGAGGGCAAACCCGGATAAATGCACCGAACCGGCCAATATGAAAGAGACCCATGATCCCGACCGACACGATCCGCGGCAGACTGACACACAACCGGGCGCTGTCCGACCTGACCTGGTTGCGTGTGGGCGGGCCTGCCGACTGGCTGTTTCAGCCCGCCGACATTGAGGATCTGCAGGAGTTTCTGCGCCTTTTGCCCGCGGATGTGGCCGTGTTCCCGATGGGTGTGGGATCGAACCTGATCGTTCGTGACGGCGGTCTGCGCGCGGTGGTGATCCGGCTGGGGCGGGGCTTTAACGGCATATCGGTCGAGGGCAATACAGTTGCCGCCGGGGCGGCCGCGCTGGACGCGCATGTGGCGCGCAGGGCGGCGGATGCGGGTGTCGATCTGACGTTTCTGCGCACCATTCCCGGCTCGATCGGCGGCGCGGTGCGGATGAACGCGGGCTGCTATGGCAGCTATGTGGCCGATGTGTTTCGGAGCGCGACCGTGGTGACGCGCGGCGGCGAGATTGCTGAACTGACCGCAGCCGAGCTGAACTTTCGCTATCGCCAGTCCGACCTGCCGGAAGGCGCGGTGCTGGTGTCCGCGACATTGCAAGGCCCCTCGGGCGATCCGGATGAATTGCACGCCCGCATGGACGCGCAACTGCAAAAGCGCGACGAAACCCAGCCCACCGGGGATCGCAGCGCCGGGTCCACGTTTCGCAACCCGGCCGGGTTTTCCTCGACCGGGCGGGAGGATGACGTGCACGACCTCAAGGCGTGGAAAGTGATCGACGATGCCGGTTTGCGCGGCGCCCGAAAGGGTGGGGCGCAGATGAGCGAGAAGCATCCCAATTTCCTGATCAACACCGGTGACGCAACCGCCGCAGACCTCGAAGGTCTGGGCGAAGAGGTGCGAAAAAAGGTTTACGAAACAAGCGGCATCACGCTAGAGTGGGAAATCATGCGGATCGGTGATCCGCTTAAAGAATAAGAGCCGAACCCGCCGACCAGAACAGGCAAAACAAGGCGGCGGATCAAAGGCATAACACAGCAGCACGGGCCATCGAATAAGGTCCGGGGACATTGAGGCGCACGAACGTGGGTAGGTCGAGCAGGACAAGCCCCAAAGTGGCGGTATTGATGGGTGGACCTTCGAAGGAACGCGAGGTCTCGCTCAGCAGCGGGCGCGAATGCGCTGCCGCCCTCAGGGGAGAAGGCTTTGAGGTGGTCGAACTGGACGCTGGTCCCGACCTTTATGCGCGCCTTCAGGAGATCAGGCCGGACGTGGCGTTCAACGCCCTGCATGGACGCTGGGGCGAGGATGGTTGTGTGCAGGGGCTGCTGGAATGGTTGCGCATCCCCTATACCCATTCCGGGGTTCTGGCCTCGGCGCTGGCGATGGACAAGCAGCGCAGCAAGGAGGCGTTCCGCGTCGCGGGCCTGCCGATTGCCGACAGCGTGATCGTGCCGAAATCGGCGGTGATGGCCGATCATGTCATGGCCGCGCCTTACGTGGTCAAGCCGAACAACGAGGGTTCCAGCGTCGGTATATATCTGGTGTTCGACGGTGCAAACTCGCCGCCGAAACTGTCGGAGGACATGCCCGATCAGCTGATGGTCGAACAATATGTGGCGGGCCGCGAACTGACCGTATCGGTGATGGATGGCCGCGCGCTGACCGTGACCGAGATACTGACCGACGGCTGGTACGATTACGACGCCAAATACAAGCCCGGCGGCTCGCGCCATGTGCTGCCGGCTGACATCCCGTCCGAGATTTTCGATCTGTGCATGGACCATGCCCTGCGCGCCCATGAGGTTCTGGGCTGCAAGGGTGTCAGCCGCACCGACTTTCGCTGGGATGACAGCAAGGGCCGGGACGGTCTGTTTCTGCTGGAAACCAACACCCAGCCGGGCATGACGCCGACCTCGCTGGTGCCCGAGCAGGGCCAGCATTGCGGCATGAGTTTCGGCGAGCTGTGCGCCTGGATGGTGGAGGATGCCTCATGCGACCGGTAATTCCTCATCGCGAGCTTGTGGCCTATCGGGAAAAGCCGCTGACCGCCGGGGATGCCGAATTCGAGGCGGCGGGCATGTCCGAGGGCCGCGCCAAGCCCCGGTTCCGGCTGCGGTTGCCTGGCCGGTCGGGCCGCAAGGCCGATCCGGCCCCGTCACGGCTGAGCTTTCGCTTTCAGCGCTGGATGCTGACCCCCGGCATACGGTTGGGGTTACGCATGGGCATTCCTTTCACCGTCGTGTTCGTGGCCGGAACCGCGTTTTTCGCCGATGACCAGCGCCGCGCCGCAGTACATGGTTTTGTTGCCGATCTGCGCACCTCGTTCGAGGAGCGCCCCGAGTTCATGGTCAACCTGATGGCCATTGATGGGGCGGGCACGAACCTGGCCGAGGATATCCGCGAGGTGGTGCCGCTGGATTTCCCGATCAGTTCCTTTGACCTGGATGCGGACCAGATCCGCGAGACTATCGCCGGGCTTGACCCGGTCAAGTCGGTGAGCGTTCTGATCCGGCCTGGCGGTATCCTGCAGGTGGACGTGGTCGAGCGCGAACCGATGGTGGTCTGGCGCACCCGCGAAGGGATCGAGCTGCTGGACGAAACCGGCGCGCATGTGGACAACATCGCCGCGCGGACCGACCGCTCTGACCTGCCGGTGATTGCCGGCGATGGCGCGGATGCCCATGTCGGCGAGGCGCTGGCGCTGATGCGTACGGCGCAGGCGCTGGGCGACCGGGTGCGCGGGCTGGTGCGCGTGGGCGAGCGGCGTTGGGATCTGATCCTCGACCGCAACCAGCGCATCATGCTGCCGACCGAGCGCCCGGTGCAGGCGCTGGAACGGGTGCTTGCGGTCAGCGAGGTGCAGGATCTGCTGGAGCGCGACGTGGCGGCGGTGGACATGCGTCTGGGATCGCGGCCAACCATAAGAATGAACGAAACCGCCAGCGCAGAATGGTGGAATACGGAAGTAACGGTAAAGAGCGGGCAATAGCATGATGATGACGGATCTGTATCAGTCACAACGGGCCATGCGGCAGATGCGGCGGCAGGCGATGCAACGGGGCGTGGTGGCCATTCTGGACGTGGGCAGTTCCAAGATAGCCTGCCTGGTGTTGCGTTTCGACGGGGCTGGAAAGCTGAGCGAGGACAATTCCATCGGTTCGATGGCGGGCCAGACCGGGTTCCGGGTGATCGGCGCCGCGACGACCCGTTCGCGCGGGGTGCAGTTCGGCGAGGTCACCGCCATGCAGGAGACCGAACGCGCCATCCGTACCGCCGTGCAGGCGGCACAGAAGATGGCCGAGATCCGCGTCGACCATGTCATCGCCTGTTTTTCGGGGGCCAATCCCCGGTCTTACGGGCTGGACGCGCAGATCGATCTGGAAACGCAGATGGTCAGCGAGGCGGACATCGGGCGTGTCCTGAGCGCCTGTGACGTGCCGGAATACGGGGCAGGGCGCGAGGTGCTGCACGCCCAGCCGGTGAACTTTGCGCTCGACAACCGTTCGGGCCTGATCGACCCGCGCGGCCAGCTGGGTCAGACGCTGGCGGTGGACATGCATATGCTGACCGTCGACGCCTCGGCGATCTACAACCTTGTCCAGTGCATCAAGCGCTGCGATCTGGAACTGGCGGGGATCGCCAATTCGGCCTATGTCTCGGGCGTCTCGGCGCTGGTCGAGGACGAGCAGGAACTGGGCGCGGCCTGTATCGACATGGGCGGCGGCACCACCAGCGTGTCGATCTTCCTCAGGAAACACATGATCTATGCCGATTGCGTGCGCATGGGCGGCGATCACGTCACCGGCGACATTTCGATGGGGCTGGGCATCCCGGCCTCGGTTGCCGAGCGGATCAAGACAGTCAATGGCGGCGTGCATGCAACCGGCGCCGACGACCGTGACCTGATCGACATCGGCGGCGATACCGGCGACTGGGAACACGACCGTCGCACCGTCAGCCGGGCGGAACTGATCGGCATCATGCGCCCAAGGGTCGAGGAAATCCTCGAAGAGGTGCGCATGCGCCTTGATGCCGCCGGATTCGAACACCTGCCCAGCCAGCAGATCGTGCTGACCGGCGGCGCCAGCCAGGTCACCGGCCTTGACGGGCTGGCCAGCCGCATCCTTGGTCAGCGCGTGCGCCTGGGCCGTCCGCTGCGGGTTCACGGCCTGCCGCAATCGGCCACCGGTTCGGGGTTTTCCTCGGCCGTGGGGCTCAGCCTGTTTGCGGCGCACCCGCAGGATGAATGGTGGGATTTCGAAGTGCCGTCGGATACGTTCAACACCCGCCCGTTCAAGCGGGCGGTGCGCTGGTTCAAGGACAACTGGTAGTCTGAACGCGCGCTCAGCCCGGCCAGGCAAAGGACCGGGCCGAGCGCATCATCGCGTCGATGGCGGGCGGGAACCTGCGTCCCGGCACCGTGACCATCGCGATCTCGCGGCTTACCTCGGGCTCGGACAGCGGGCGCTGGATGAGGCCGGGCAGGGTTACCGAGTATTCCGGCATGAAGGCAAAGCCGATCCCTGCCAGAACCATCGCCTGCACCCAATCCTCGCGTTCCGACCGGAAGCGGGCATAAAGTTCGATACCGTTCTGTTCGCAGACCTCCGTTACCATTTCCCGCAATTCGCAGGCCAGGCGATCGACATAGTCCTGCCCCGAAAGATCGGCGAGGGTGACCGCATTGCGCGCCCTCAGCGAATGGTCGGGGGGCAGGACCACCACGTAGCGCTCGGAATAGAGCGGGTGCACCCGGAACCGGTCGCGGACGTCGTCGGTCACGGTCATCACGACGGCGTCCAGTTCGTCATCGGCCAGCAGCCGTGACAGTTCGGGGGCCGGGGCCTCGCGCACCGCCATTTCCATGCCCGGATGGTTGCGCTTGAACTCGGCCAGGAACCGCGCCAGCCGCACATGGCCGACCGTCGCCATCACGCCCAGCCGGATCGGCGCCTTGTCCAGCAGGCGGAAATTCTGCGCCAGCATCCGGGTGGCTTCGGTTTCCTCCAGGATATGCTCCAGATGCGGCAGCATCGACCGCCCGAACTCGCTCAGCAGGATACGCCGCCCTTCGCGATGGAACACCGCCGCGCCCAGTTCCTGTTCAAGCGCCTTGATGCCCTTGGTCAGGGCAGGTTGCGACACGTCGCATTCTTCGGCGGCCTTGGTGAAATTCAATGTACGCGCCGCCGACAGCACGTACCGGACCTGAGACATTTCCATGTGACCTGACCCCCCTTGCGACCCCTTCATCAAAGGATACCGCAAAATGCCCAAACCGTCAGTTATCGATCCATAACGTGGGGCCGGTGGTCGATGGCGGGTGGCGGTGTTTCAATGGTCGCATCAACCGCAACACCGGACGGGAGGAAACTGACATGTCGGTATTCATGGTGGAACGCAGTCTCAAGGGGATCAGCATGGAGGATCTGGCCGGCGCACAAAAGGCGGCGATCAGCACGGCGGAATCCATGCGCGGGCAGGGGGAGCAGATCAACTATATCCGCACCACCTTTGCGCCCGAGGATGGCCGCTGCATGTGCCTGTTCGAGGGCCAGAACGCCGACCAGGTAAAGCGCCTGAACGACACCGCGGGCCTGCCCTATGACAAGATCGTTCAGGCGCTCGATCTGACCCCGTAATTCCGACCGGGGCGCGCGGCGATTTCTTTGCGCCGCGCCCCTATTTGTCCGGTGACAGCCGAAGATCACCATGTTACACATCACATGAGCGCCCGCAAAAGAGGCGCCGCAGAGGGTCGGGCAGGCCCGCGAACATGAAAAGAGATCGCTGATTCCCGTAATGTCGCATTGCGGGCTAAACTTTTTGTTGTGCCGCGTGTGCACCTTCCCCCCATATTTGCGCAAATTGGCGAAATGCCGCGTGTTGAGATGCTGAATCTTCCATATTTTGTGGCAGATTTGCGTTTTTGGCGTGACGTTTGGAAATTGCATATGTAGGATTGGCTGTGGATAGGTCAGAAAAATCCCGCGTTTTGCGGGCAAAAAATACAGGCGGACAGAGCATGACATTGAATCTTTCGATGCCCGGGCAAGAAGAACTGAAGCCACGGATTACGGTTTTCGGCGTCGGCGGCGCTGGCGGCAATGCCGTCAACAACATGATTGAAAAACAGCTTGAAGGCGTCGATTTCGTTGTCGCCAACACCGACGCACAGGCGCTGCAGCAAAGCCAGTCGTCGGCGCGCGTGCAGCTGGGCGTCAAGGTGACCGAAGGGCTGGGCGCGGGCGCGCGTCCCTCTGTCGGCGCGGCGGCGGCCGAGGAAAGCATCGAGCAGATCGTCGATCATCTGGCCGGGGCGCATATGTGTTTCATCACCGCTGGTATGGGCGGCGGCACCGGTACCGGCGCGGCCCCGATCATCGCACAAGCTGCGCGTGAACTGGGCGTGCTGACCGTCGGTGTGGTGACCAAGCCTTTCCAGTTCGAAGGCGCCAAGCGCATGCGTCAGGCCGAGGACGGCGTCGAGGCGCTGCAGCAGGTGGTCGATACTCTGATCATCATCCCGAACCAGAACCTGTTCCGCCTCGCCAACGAAAAGACCACGTTCACCGAGGCCTTCTCGATGGCCGATGACGTGCTGTACCAGGGCGTCAAGGGCGTGACCGACCTGATGGTGCGGCCGGGCCTGATCAACCTCGACTTTGCCGACGTCCGCGCGGTGATGGACGAGATGGGCAAGGCGATGATGGGCACCGGCGAAGCCGATGGCGAAGACCGCGCTGTTCAGGCCGCCGAAAAGGCCATCGCCAACCCGCTGCTGGACGAAATCAGCCTGCGTGGCGCCAAGGGCGTGCTGATCAACATCACCGGCAGCCACGATCTGACGCTGTTCGAGCTGGACGAGGCCGCGAACCGCATCCGCGAGGAAGTAGACCCGGATGCCAACATCATCGTCGGCTCGACACTGGACCCGGCCATGGAAGGCACCATGCGCGTGTCGGTTGTTGCCACCGGTATCGACGCATCCGACGTGCATGCGGAAGTTCCCGTCGCCCGCCGCCGGTCGATGTCGGCCCCGCTGACGCAGAAGACCTCTGCCGAGGAAAAGGCACCGGTTGCGGCTGAACCCGCGCCTATTGCCGCCGAAACCCGGCCCGAGCCGGTGGCCGAGCGCGAACCGTCGCTGTTTGAGGCATCCGAGCCCGAAGAAGAGACCCACATCGCCTCCGGCTTTGACGACGAACCCGAAACGATGGAAGACGACGGCCTGCCGCCGCCCGCCTATCAGCCCAGGGTTCCGGAATTCGAACCGCAGGTCGACAGACACGAAGAAGCGGCCGAGTCCTTTGTCGCGCCGCGCGCTCCGGCACCGGGAACGCCGTCTCCGGAAGCGTTGCAGCGGCTTCAGGCCGCGGTCAAGAAAGTGCCGTCGTCGCAACAGCGCCGCCCCATGGTCGACCCCGTGCAGGCAAAGCCCGAAGTGCCCCACGAAAAGTCGCGCTTTGGCTTCAACAAGCTGATCGACCGGATGACCGGACACGCTGCCGACACGCCGTCGCAGCCGGTGCGCCACCAGCCGCCCGTGCGCCATCGTGACGCTACGGCACCCGCGCATGACGAGGCGGATCCCGAGCAGGAGCGCATCGAAATCCCCGCCTTCCTGCGGCGTCAGGCCAACTGAAAGCGGTAACAAATTAAGTATCCGGGGTCGCCGCTGGGCGGCCCCTTTTCTTTGCGATTCAGATGGTTATATCGCTGTGAGCAGGGTTCTGCCGATCTGTTACACACTTGTTTCATTCGGTTACAAAGAGTGAATTGTACGTAACTGCCCGGTCCCTTAACTGATTTGCCAACACAGCCCCTTGAGGTTGGACACGGCTCGCAGAGGCATATCTTGCAAAATACGCTCAAATCTCCGGTCACGTTCAAAGGCGTCGGCCTGCATGGCGGCCAGCCTGCCACGATGGTCCTGCGCCCGGCGGCTGCCGGTCACGGCATCTGGTTCAAACGCACCGATATTGAGCTTGGCAATGCGATGATCCCGGCCTCGTACGACGTGGTCGAGCGCACGCCGCTTTGCACCCGTCTGGTGAACGAGGCCGGTGCCTCGGTTTCGACGGTCGAGCATATCATGGCGGCGTTGGCCGGATGTGGTGTTCACAACGCGCTGATCGAAATCGACGGCCCCGAAGTGCCGATCATGGATGGCTCGTCCCTCGACTTCGTGCGCGGGATCATGGCGCGCGGCGTGCGTCAGCAGGCCAGCCCGGTTCTGGCCTTCGAGGTGCTCAAACCGGTGACCGCGCAGCGCGAAGGCGCGCAGGCCACCCTGCTGCCCGCCGACGGGCTGACGATCGAGTTCCACATCGATTTCGAGGACGAGGCCATCGGCCGTCAGACCAAGACGCTTGATATGCGCAACGGATCATTCGCGCGCGAACTCAGCGATTGCCGCACGTTCTGCCGCCGCTCGGATGTCGAAGCGATGCGTGCCAACGGTCTGGCGCTGGGCGGTACGCTGGACAACGCGGTTGTGGTTCAGGGTGCCGAAGTGCTGACCCCGGGCGGCTTTCGCCACGCGGACGAGGCGGTGCGCCACAAGATGCTGGATGCGCTGGGTGACCTTTACCTCGCGGGGGGGCCGATTCTGGGCCACTACATCGGTGACAAGTCCGGTCACACGATGACCAACACGCTTTTGCGCAAGCTTTTCGAGACGCCGGGCGCGGTACGCCCCGTGCTGTGCACGCCCGAACAGGCCGCACGCCTGCCGGGACAGGGACTTGTCTGGGCGGAAATCCCCGAAGTCGCCTGACACCCAATCTTGATCGCGGCAAATCAGCGAAGGCGTTGATAAGGCGTTTTGCACCGGAATTTTATGTGCTAGACCGAAGCCCGATCAGGGGTGAACCCAGCGACAGTAGAAGGCAAGGATGGGCGGTATGGTTGGCAGCAAAGCGGCAGTCAGGCTTGCGGGTGCGATTCTTCTGACGGTTGCTCTGGCGTCATGCAGCGGGTTCGCCCGGCGGTCGGCAGACCGCACGCAGAATCTTGAAGGCTATACACCGGAACAGATCTTCGCCCGTGGCGAATACGAGCTGGCGCAAAGCCGCGAGGACGATGCGGCGTGGTATTTCTCGGAGATCGAGCGGCTTTATCCCTATTCGGACTGGGCGCGGCGGGCATTGATCATGCAGGCCTTTTCGTATCATTCCGACAAGAACTATGAGGAAAGCCGCGCCGCCGCGCAGCGTTACATCGATTTCTACCCGGCGGACGAGGACGCGGCCTATGCCCAGTATCTGCTGGCGCTCAGCTATTACGACCAGATCGACGAGGTGGGCCGTGATCAAGGCCTGACCTTCCAGGCGCTGCAAGCGCTGCGCACGGTGATCGAGGTCTATCCCGACAGTGAATACGCCACCTCGGCGATCCTGAAGTTCGACCTGGCCTTTGACCATCTGGCCGGCAAGGAGATGGAGATCGGGCGGTTCTACCTGCGCAAGGAACATTACACCGCCGCGATCAACCGCTTCCGCGTCGTGGTCGAGGATTTCCAGACCACCACCCACACCGCCGAGGCGCTGCACCGCCTGGTCGAGGCCTACCTGTCATTGGGGCTGGTGGACGAGGCGCAATCCGCAGGCGCGATCCTGGGCTACAACTACCAATCCAGCGAATGGTACGAGAGCAGCTACAAGCTGCTGACCTCGCGCGGGCTGAAACTCAAAGCGAGTGGCAACAACTGGCTCAGCCAGATCTACCGCCAGTCGATCAAGGGACAATGGTTGTAAGCGTCATGCCGACGGGTCTGGGAGACTAGGGCCGATGCTGCGGGCGCTTGATATTCGCGACATGCTTATCATCGACCGGCTTGAGATGTCCTTTCAGCCGGGCCTCAACGTACTGACCGGCGAGACCGGGGCGGGCAAATCCATCCTGCTTGATTCGCTTGGGTTCGTTCTGGGCTGGCGCGGGCGCGCCGAGCTGGTCCGGCAGGGCGCGGAACAGGGCGAGGTCGTGGCCGAGTTCGATTTGGCCGAGGGCCACCCGGCCCTTGCAGTGCTGGCCGAGGCAGGCATCCCGGCGGGGGAGGCGCTGATCCTGCGTCGGGTCAACACGGCGGACGGGCGCAAGACCGCCTGGGTCAACGACCGCCGCTGCTCGGGCGACGTGTTGCGGGCGCTGTCGGAAACGCTGATCGAACTGCATGGGCAACACGACGACCGGGGTTTGCTGAACCCGCGTGGTCATCGCGCGATGCTCGACACGTTTGCCGGTCTGGACGCCGATCTCGGCGCCGTACGCGGCGCGTGGGCGGCCCTGTCGCGCGCCCGCAAGGCGCTGGAGGAAACCGAGGCGGCGGTGAATGCCGTCCGCGCCGAGGAAGATTTCCTGCGTCATGCCGTGGGCGAGCTGGACAAGCTGGACCCGCAACCGGGCGAGGATGCCGAGCTGGACGCCCGGCGCCGGATGATGCAGGGCGCCGAACGTATCCGCGACGATGTGGCCCGCGCCTTTGACCTTTTGGGCGGCGATGGCGCCGAAGGCGCGATGGGCGACGCATTGCGCTGGCTCGAAGGCGTGTCGGACAAGGCGGGAGGTCAGCTGGAACAGCCGATCGCCGCCCTTGGCCGCGCCCTGATCGAGTTGGGCGAGGCGCAGGACGGTGTCGGCGCGTGCCTTGAGGCGCTGGATTTCGATCCTACCGAACTGGAACGGGTCGAGGAACGCCTGTTTGCGATCCGCGCGCTGGCCCGCAAGCACGATATTGCCCCCGACGATCTGGGCGGGTTTGCCGAAACGCTGCGGGCGCGGCTGAACCAGCTTGAGGCCGGCGATGCCGCACTGTCGGATCGCCGCGCGGCGCTGATGGCGGCGCAGCGCGCCTATGACACCGCCGCCCGCGCCCTGACCGCCGCCCGCGCCGAGGCCGCGGGGCGTCTTGACCAGGCGGTGATGGCCGAACTTGCGCCGCTCAAGATGGAACGCGCGGTGTTCCGGACCGACATGACCGAGGCCGAGCCGGGCCCCGAGGGCCGCGATATGGTGGCCTTTACCGTGGCCACCAACCCCGGCGCGCCTGCCGGGCCGCTCAACAAGATCGCGTCGGGCGGCGAACTCAGCCGGTTCCTGCTGGCGCTCAAGGTTTGCCTGTCCGGCGATGACAGCGCTCGCACCATGATCTTTGACGAGATCGACCGGGGCGTCGGCGGCGCCACCGCCGATGCCGTCGGGCGCAGGCTGGCGTCACTGGCGCAGGACGGGCAGGTGCTGGTCGTCACCCATTCACCGCAGGTCGCGGCGCGTGCCGCGCATCACTGGCGGGTGCAGAAACAGGTCGAGGATGGCCAGACCCTGTCGACCGTGCTGCGGCTGGACCCGGACGAGCGGGTGGACGAGATCGCCCGCATGGTCGCGGGCGACACTATCACCGACGAGGCGCGCGCGGCTGCCCGCGCCTTGCTGCATGCCTGATCCGCGACCCTGCCGCAACGCGCGGGCCATAGTGTCGTGAACCGTCTTTTCTGTTGGGCTCTCGTGGCTTACTAAGGGATATCCGACGAACCGAGGGACGCGATGACACAGTCCACCCGCACCGTGTTGCGCAATCAGATTCAACAGGCCCTCGCCGCGATCAAGGATGCTTGGCGCGTGTTGCGCCGGCGCGGGCCCAGCCAGATCCAGTTCTGGTTCATCGCCCTTATGATCGGCATCGCCGCTGGCTTTGCCGCGCTGTTCTTTCGCAAGGGCATCGCCGCGCTGCAGGCCAATCTGTACGGAACCGACAACGTGCAATATCTGCACAGTTTCGCGGAAAAGCTGCCGTGGTACTGGATTCTGATCATCCCGATCATTGGCGGTCTCGTGGTTGGCCTGATCCTGAATCATTTCACCGATGACGGGCGGGTGCGCTCGGTCGCCGACGTGATCGAAGGCTCGGCGCTGACCGATGGGCGGGTGGAAACCCGCGCCGGGATCGCGTCGATGGTGGCCTCGCTGATCACGCTCAGTTCCGGCGGCTCGTCGGGCCGCGAAGGCCCTGTGGTGCACATGGCGGGTGTGATCTCGACCTGGGTCAGCGACCGGATACATGCCGACGGCATTACCGGGCGCGACCTGTTGGGCTGCGCCGTGGCGGCGGCGGTTTCGGCCAGCTTCAACGCCCCCATCGCGGGCGCGCTGTTCGCGCTTGAGGTGGTGCTG
The DNA here is from genome assembly GCF_056536925.1 of Ruegeria sp. CI1. NCBI lineage: Bacteria > Pseudomonadati > Pseudomonadota > Alphaproteobacteria > Rhodobacterales > Roseobacteraceae > Ruegeria > Ruegeria sp. CI1. Next base: position 96,261 of record NZ_JBQFQP010000005.1, read on the forward strand.
CGCCATTTTGCCGTTCACGCCTTTGCCCCGATCGTCATCGCCGCTGTCGCGGGGACAGTGATCAACCGGCTGGAATATGGCGACGTGACCGAGTTCGTTCTGGACACGCCCGGTTCGCTGCAATTCTACGTCGAACTGCCCGCCTTTTTGCTGCTGGGGCTGATCTGCGGGTTGGTGTCGCTGCTGCTGATGCGCTCGATCTTCTTTGCCGAGGATATCGGTACCCACATCCAGAACCGCCTGTCGCTGCCGCGCTGGCTGCGTCCGGCGGTGTCGGGCGCAATGCTGGGCCTGATCGCCATCTGGTTTCCGCATATCATCGGCGTGGGCTATGAAACGACGATCCTTGCGCTGAGTGGCAAGCTGGCCCTGACCACGGCCATCGTGTTCGCGGTGGTCAAGACCGTGGCGCTGGCCATCACCATGGGCGGGCGCATGGGCGGCGGCGTATTTTCCCCGTCGCTGATGATCGGGGCGCTGACCGGGCTGGCATTCGGACATATCGCCACCGGGTTTCTGCCCGCCGTGTCGGGCACCGATGCGCTTTACGCCTTTGCGGGCATGGGTGCGGTTGCGGCGGCGGTGCTGGGCGCGCCGATCTCGACAACTCTGATCGTGTTCGAACTGACCGGTGACTGGCAGATTGGTCTTGCGGTGATGGTGTCGATCTCGATGTCCACCGCGCTGGCCTCGCGGCTGGTGGACCGGTCCTTTTTCCTGACCCAGTTGGAACGGCGCGACGTGCATCTGGCCGCAGGTCCGCAGGCCTATCTGCTGGCGATGCTGCGCGCGGGCGCGGTGATGCGCCCGCTGGGCGATCCGCGCGCGCTAAGCGCCGGGGAGTGCCGTGAACTGGCCGCTCAGGGCCTTTGCATCAGCGCCAGCTCGACGCTTGAGGCCGCGATGCCCTTCTTCGACCGTGACGACGTGGATTGCATTCCGGTGGTGATCCGCGAGGAGGACGGCACCGAAACACCGGTTGGCGTGCTTTATCACATCGACGCGCTTAAGGCCTATAACCGCGCCCTGGCCGCCACCGCGGCCGAGGAGCATTCGTGATCGGTCAGAGCTGCTCCACCTTCACCGAGTCGCTGAGAACGAAGGCCACGTGATCCTTGATCTCGGCCACGGGCGCGTCCGGGTTTTCATAGCTCCATGCCGCGTCATTGGTGACGGACGACATGTTGACGATGTGAAAATAGGTCGCCTCGCCTTTGTGTTTGCAACTGGCGACCTTTTCCGACCGGTCCAGAAATGCCATCGCGATGTCGGCACGGGGAAAATAGATGACAGGCGGCAGATCACCTTCGCTCAGCTCCAGCGCATTGGTCGTCTCGCCCAGGATTGCTCCGCCCGAACGTACGCTCCATTTACCGGGAGCCTTCCGAATCTTGATGTGATCAGTCATTCCTGTTCCTTCCGTATACGTATCAGAGCCTCGTTCGTGCCCTTTTCCTGTGACATGCAGATGTCAGATCGTTGAGGTCGCGGCATCCAACCACAGCCGGGCCTGTGCGCCAAGCCTCGGGCCGACCCTTTCCGCAACGTCGCGGTGATAGGCGTTGAGCCAGGCCCGTTCATCCGCGCTCAACATATCCACCACAATCAGCCGCCGGTCAATCGGGACATAGGTCAGTGTGCGCCACTGCAACATGGCGCGTTCGGCATCGCCGCCGGGCAGGGTGGGGGCCTCTTCCACCACGACGAGGTTCTCGATCCGGATGCCGAACGCTCCCTCGCGGTAATATCCCGGCTCGTTCGACAGGATCATTCCCGGCTCGAGCGGCACGTGGCTGAGGCGCGACAGGCGCTGCGGCCCTTCGTGCACGCTCAGATAGGTGCCGACGCCATGCCCGACCCCGTGGTTGAAATCCTGTCCCGCCAGCCACAGCGGTGCGCGCGCCACGCATTCGATATCTCGCCCGGCCAGCCCGACGGGCCAGCGCAGCATCGACATGGCGATCATGCCTTTCAGCACGCGCGTGAAACAGGCTTTTTCGTCGTCCCCGACCTCGCCGATGGCAATGGTGCGGGTGATGTCGGTGGTGCCGTCCAGATACTGTCCGCCGCTGTCCAGCACCAGAAGGTGGCCGTTTTCCAGCACGCTGTCGGTGTCCTCGGTCACCCGATAATGCATGATCGCGCCATTGGGGCCGGTGCCAGCGATGGTGTCGAACGAGATTTCCTGCAACGCATTGTCCTTGCGGCGGCAACTTTCCAGCCGGGTGACCACCTGCGTCTCGCGCAGGGTTCCGGGCGCCTGGCCATCCAGCCAGCACAGCAGTTCCACAACTGCCGCCGCATCGCGCAGATGTGCCTCGGCAGTTCCGGCGATCTCGGCGGCGTTCTTGCGTGCCTTGGGCAGGGCGCAGGGGTCGCCGCCATCGACCAGCCGGTCGCCCAGTGTATCCGCCACGATCTGCGGCACCGTGCCCATGTCCACCTGCACCGGCCCAGCCAGGGCCTTGACCGCGGGCAGGAACCCGTCGGGATCGTGTACCGAAACCTGCGGCCCCAGATGCCCGCGCACCTCGCCGAGCTTTTCTGCCGCCATGAACAGGTCAACCCGGCCATCGCCGTGCAGAATGGCAAAGCCATGCGCCACCGGGTTGCGCGGAATGTCCGAGCCGCGAATGTTCAGCAGCCACATGATCGAATCGGGCAGGGTGATCACCGCAGCCTTGCGCCCCGCCGTGGTCATATCCCCGGCCAGACGGGCGATCTTGCTCTCAGAGCTTTCGCCGGCGAATTCGATCGGATGCGCCTTGACCGGGTTCATTGGCGGGGCGGGCTGATCGGGCCAGACCCGGTCCACCAGGTTTTCGCAGCGCACCAGTTCGATACCGGTGCCGTCCAGGTCCGCCAGCGCGCCCTTGATCTGACCCGCCGCATGCAGCCACGGATCGAACCCCACGCGCCCGCCATCCGGCAGCTTTTCCTTCAGCCATTGGGTCAGGCTGACATCCGGCCACGGCACCGGGGTAAACGCCGCTGCGACCTGCGCCTTGACCTGTGTGCGATAGCGCCCGTCCACGAATACGCCCGCCACGCCCCTCAGGGCGGCACAGAACCCGGCCGAGCCGGTGAACCCGGTCAACCAGGCCAGCCGGTCGTCATGGGCCGCCACATATTCCCCCTGATGGGCGTCCGCACGCGGGATCAGGAAGCCGTCCAGCCCGTGCTGTTCGATCTGCCCGCGCAGCGCGGCCAGCCGCGGCGGCCCCTGTTCCGGGCGGGCGGTCACTTCGAATGTCTGGAACATGGAGGCCTCGTTCGTCACTTGTCTTCGGCCGAAAGGTGCGGCGCGACGCGGGGAAAGTCCAGTCGCAAAGCCGTGCGCTCATTCGGCAAAAAAGCCGAGCAGCGCCCCAAGGTATTCATCCCACACCGCGTTGCCCGGCATCGGTATGTGGTTTGCGGTTTCCAGAACCATCAGCTCGGCATCGGGGATGCCTGCCGCAAGTTTCTGAGCCTCGGACAGGGGGTGAACATTGTCGTGCCGCGCGTGGATGATCAGCGTCGGGCAGCGGACCTGGGGCAGAAGCGGCAGCAGCGACTCGCGGTGAATGGCGTCGCGCACCTTAAGGATCGTCTGTTGTGAACTTGCACCGATCATGTTGCGCGCCATGTCGTGTACGGCGTCCAGCGGCCCTTCGGGGAAATAGCTGAGCATCATGGCGGAAACGAAGCTGATCTCAGGCGCGCTCCACCCTTCGGCAGCCAGCGCGCGCAGCGCGTCCGAACTCAGTTCCGGCGACCGCCGCCCGCGCCCTTCGGCATAACCGCCGACGATGACAAGGCGGCGCACGCGGTCGGGGTGTTTCACGGCAACACGCACCGCCGACAAGGCACCGCCGGATTCCGAAAACAGTCCAAAACGCTCGAACCCGGCGGCGTCTGCCGCGGTTATCATGTTCTCGGCCAGAGCGTCGAACGAGAATTCCTCAAGCGCGCGATCCGACCGGCCAAACCCGATGGGATCGAAACGCAACAGCGTGTGATGCGCGCCAATTGCCTCGAACAGCGCGCGCTCGGATGGTGTGTTCCACTCGGCCTCGATATCCGTCGTGTTGTATCCGCCGCGCACCAAAAGCGGCCCCGATCCGGTCACGGCATAGGCAAGCGATTTCCCCTCGGGCGTCTGCGTGTACCGGATGCGTTGCACCGATGCCGGTGCGGGCATGTCCTGCCCGACCTCGGCAACAGGGGCTACCCATTTGAGCCCCCGCCGGGCAACCGTGGCGATCACCCGTTGCGACTTGCCGTCATCGCCCACGGCCTTGCGGGCGGCGGCAATGCGGGCGCTGATGGCCGAGTCGGACACGATCCGGCCATGCCAGACCTCTTCGACGATCTCGTCCCGGCTGACCAGCCGCCCGGCGTTGCGCACCAGCAGATGCAACAGGTCGAACACCTGTGGTTCCACCGCAACCGGCGCGCCGTCGCACAGCAACAGGTGCTCCCTGGCGTCCAGAACATAGGTGTCGAAACCGTACCGCATGTCGGGATAACACCCGTCTTTTGCCGATCCGGCAAGGTGTTACCGCAAAAACAGGGGTTTCTAAGGGAAATCCAAGGACCGTCTTCAAGCGGCAGGGGGGCGAGGTGCGCCATCCTGACAGCATCACTATTGGAGGACCCCGACCATGATGGCGCCGTTTGACACCGCATTGCTTCGCCACACCGCCGACAGGCACCAGCCCCCTTCGCGCACCGAACGCGTCGCAGCCAGACAAGCCGAAGAGGCGGTCAATGAAAAACGCCGCACCTTGTGGAACAGTGTGCGGCGTCATCTCGACTGGTGGGCGGGGCGGATCAGCTCGCCTTCCTGATCCCCATCACCCGCGCCCGCGCGCGCGGGTCGCTGTCGAACAGGGCCGCCAGTTGTTCCGTCATCGCGCCGGCCAGCTGTTCGACATCGGTGATCGTCACTGCGCGGTCGTAATAGCGGGTCACGTCATGGCCGATCCCGATGGCCAGCAGCTCGACCATCTTGCGCTTTTCCACCATGGCGATCACATCGCGCAGGTGCTTTTCCAGATAGTTGGCGGGGTTCACGCTGAGCGTTGAATCATCGACCGGGGCGCCATCCGAAATCACCATCAGAATCTTGCGCTGCTCCCGCCGCGCGATCATCCGGCGATGCGCCCATTCCAGCGCCTCGCCGTCGATGTTTTCCTTCAACAGGCCCTCTTTCATCATCAGGCCCAGATTGGGTCTCGCCCGCCGCCACGGGGCATCGGCGCCCTTATAGATGATGTGGCGCAGGTCGTTCAGACGGCCGGGTTGCTGCGGGCGGCCATCGTTCAGCCACGCCTCGCGCGCCTGTCCGCCTTTCCACGCCCGCGTGGTAAAGCCCAGAATCTCGACCTTCACATTGCAACGCTCCAGCGTCCGCGCCAGAACATCGGCACAGATCGCGGCGATCGAGATCGGACGCCCCCGCATCGACCCGGAATTGTCCAGCAGCAGCGTCACCACCGTGTCCCGGAACTCGGTATCCTTCTCGACCTTGAAACTCAGCGGTGTGGTGGGGTTTGCCACAACACGCGCCAGACGGCCCGCATCCAGAATGCCTTCCTCGCGGTCGAATTCCCAACTGCGGTTCTGCTGCGCCTGCAACCGGCGCTGCAACTTGTTGGCAAGGCGCGAAACCGCCCCTTTCAAAGGCTCAAGCTGCTGGTCCAGATAGGCGCGCAGCCGTTCCAGTTCGGCGGGCTCGGCCAGATCTTCGGCCGCGATCTCTTCGTCATGGGTGTCGAGGTAGATCTTGTAATCCGGATCGGCCTCGGAGGCGGGCGGCGGGGCAGGAGGTTCCTGCGGCGCTTCGCCCTCGGGCATCTCGATCTCGTCGCCCATGTCGTCTTCGGCCATCTCGTCCATCGAGACCTGGGCCTGAGACTGATCCTGCTGTTCTTCCTGGGCCTGTTCGGGGTCAGCGTCGGCGTCCTGATCCTCCTGGTCGTCCTGACCGGTGCTGTCGGGATCGGGCTGTTCGTCGGCGTCGTCCTCGGCCTGATCATCCTGATCCTCGTCCAGTTCGTCCGGGTCGTCGCCCAGCTGGTCGCCATAGCCCAGATCCTTGATCACCTGCCGCGCGAACCTGGCGAACTCGGCCTGATCCGAGAGGATATCGTCAAGGTTTTCCAGCGTTCCGCCGGCCTGTTCCTCGATGAAGCCGCGCCACAGGTTCATCACGTTCTCGGCGGCGGGCGGCAGGTCGCGCCCCGTGGCCAGATGCCGGATCAGATAGCCCGCGGCCACCGGCAGCGGCGCCTCGGCGGGTTGCTTGCACTGGTCATAGCCACGCCGGATCGCCTCGTGGCTGATCTTGACGTCGATGTTCGACGCGGTGCCCGGCATGTCGCGCGCGCCCATCGCCTCGCAGCGCGCCGTTTCCATCGCCTCGTACAAGTCCCGCGCCATATCCCCCGGAGGCGCATAGCGCGCATGGGTTGCGTCATCATGATACCGGCGCTGCAACGCCAAAGCGTCCGCCGTGCCGCGCGCCAGCAGAACCTCTTCCCGCGTCATACGCCGAGACACCTGCGGCAGCCGCATCGACTCACCCGACAGACCCGATGGATCGACCGTATAAGTTACCGACAGCTCAGGATCATCGGCCATGACCTTGGTGGCCTCGGCCAAGGCCTTCTTGAAGGGATCGGCAGGGTTGTCGTTAGATTTGCTCATTGTTCTTGGAGCCTCTTCGCGATGAGTGCCTTCATCTCATCTTTGTAACCGCGCATCAATTCGTGACAAAGTGCGGATTCCTCAACCGCCCAATCTGGTAGATTGCCTGCCTCGGCGTCCACAGGAGCAACCTTACCTAAACGAGCACGATAATTGCTGTTGCGTTCCTTGAATATTTTGTTGCCTTCTTGAGCATCAAATTGCGTAGTGGAGCCTGTCGCGATTTCCAGCATAAGGCTAACTGTGAGTGGAATTGACGAGTATTCTTGCTGAGAGAACTGTGGATCGGAATACCGAGCACTAACTAGGGCAGCGCAATTGATTAGTGCTTCACTTTCCGCGTCTGCGCCCACCCAAACGGGGAGCGCAGACAAAGTGGCAGCGATGGCTGCAAACCTTTTCACCCCAGGCTCGCGCTCGCGGCGCTTTCCGGCAATTCCTCGTCAAAGCAGCGCTGATAGAATTCGGCCACGGTCTGGCGTTCCAGTTCGTCGCATTTGTTCAAAAAGCTCAGGCGGAAGGCATAGCCCACGTCGCGGAAGATCTCGGCGTTCTGCGCCCAGTTGATCACCGTCCGCGGGCTCATCACCGTGGACAGATCGCCATTCATGAACGCCGTCCGGGTCAGGTCGGCGACGGTCACCATCTGGCTGACGGTCTTGCGGCCTGTTGCGGTGTTGTAATGCGGCGCCTTCGACAGCACGATCATCGTCTCGGCGTCGTGGCTGAGGTAGTTCAGCGTCGAGACCAGCGACCAGCGGTCCATCTGCGCCTGGTTGATCTGCTGCACCCCGTGATAAAGACCGGTGGTATCGCCCAGACCCACGGTGTTGGCGGTGGCAAACAGGCGGAAATACTTGTGCGGGGTGATGATCTCGTTCTGGTCCAGCAGGGTCAGCTTGCCGTCATGTTCCAGCACGCGCTGGATCACGAACATCACGTCGGCACGGCCCGCGTCGTATTCATCGAACACGATGGCGACCGGGTTGCGCAGCGCCCAGGGCAGGATGCCCTCGTGGAATTCGGTCACCTGCTTGCCGTCGCGCAGCTTGATCGCGTCCTTGCCGATCAGGTCGATCCGGCTGATATGGCTGTCAAGGTTGACGCGCACCGCAGGCCAGTTCAGCCGCGCCGCGACCTGTTCGATATGGGTCGATTTGCCGGTGCCGTGATAGCCCTGGATCATAACCCGGCGATTATGGGCAAAGCCGGCCAGGATCGCCAGCGTGGTTTCCGGGTCGAACTTGTAGGTGTGGTCCATCGCCGGCACCCGGTCCGAGGCTTCGGAAAATCCCTTGACCATCATGTCGGTGTCGATGCCGAACACGTCACGGACCGAGATCTCTTCGGTGGGTTTTGCGTTGATGTCGATCGATCCGTCAGCCATGCGCCTCGTCCTTATCCTGTGCCCCGCCTGGCGGGTTTGAGCCCGTGTGTGGTGCAACATATTGCGGACAAGGGCAAGGGAAAGGCGCGCGGTCCGGCGACTGATACGGCGTTTCTTTCCAAACTGGCCTTACCGATGATCGCGCCAATGCCCGGCGGCGGTTTTCCGCGGGGGCAGCATGGTCCGGCCAAGTCTTGTTTGAAGTCAACTTGTTCCAAGCTATTCTGAAATTCAGATACGTCCTGAACGCAGGAGAAATCAACATGGCGCTGGATATTTTCGGCCCAACCTCGATCTCGATCGGATCGACCACGAATACCACCAGCGCGCAATATACCGCGTCAAAATTCGGGGCGGCGTGGAGCGTCGACGTTCTGGATGCCGGGGGGCTGTCGCCCTCGGATTACACGGTCACGATCTCCAGCACCGGGTTGCTGACCGTCACGCTGGAACCCGGCATTTTTGTCGATCCCGACGCCACCTTTACGCTGCGAGTGAACGCGACGACCGGGCCGGGAGTGGGCAACAACGGCTCTCTGATCGTCACGGTCGCGCTGCCGGATGGTATCGTGCCCTGCTTTGTGGCTGGAACTTTGCTGGAAACCGCCGCAGGGCCGGTCCCGGTCGAAGACATTACCGCCGGCGACCAACTCCGGCTTGCGGATGGCGGGCTGGCCGCTGTCACCTGGGTGGGGCAACGCACATTGCATCCCGACCAGCTTTGCGCCCTGCCGCGTCTGTGCCCGGTGCGGATCAGCCGCGACGCGCTTGGCCCCGGCTTGCCAACCCATGATCTGTTGGTCTCGCCCCAACACCGCATCGTGCTGGAAGGATGGCGCGCGCAGCTTCATTTCGGCGCGGATCAGGTTTTTGCCGCCGCCATTCATCTGGTCGATGACAGCCGCATCCGGCAGATCATGCCCGATGGCCCCGTCACCTATGTCCACGTGGCCTGCGCCCGGCACGAGGTGGTTCTGTCCCGCGGCCTCAAGACCGAAACCCTGTTTCCCGGCGATGCGGCCCTGATGGCGCTGGACCGGGCCGACGTGGCCGAGTTGAAAGACCTGTTTCCCGAAGTGTCGGGCCACGATCCGGCGCGCCTGCCGGTGACGCGCCTGCCCTGCCTGAAGCGGTACGAGGCAAGTGTTTTCAGGGCTATGGGCTGACTGACCGGCACACCGAGAACCATATGGCTTTTCCCGTAGCGGACGGCAGGTTGGATTGAGCGGCGCCGACCCTAGCTGTGCAACCGCTTGTAATCCTGCGGCGTGCATCCCATCCGGCGTTTGAAGAACCGGGTGAAATCGCCGGGATTGCCGTAACCCGTTTCATAAGCGACATCGGTGACGTTGTATTCCGGCACGGCAAGCATCCTGCGTGCGATGTCCAGACGGGCATGTGACAGCAGGTCCGAATGGCTCGTCCCGAACGCGGCCAGTTTCCGTCGATAGCTGCGTTCGCTCATTCCAAAGGCAGCGGCAACGCGGCGCGCCGAGATGTCGACAGGCGATGAGGCCAGGAACTTGGTGATGCAGGCTTTCAGCGCCTGCTCCGGCTGTCGCGCCTCGGGTGTTCCGTGCCCTGCGACCGGGGATGACAAGGCCACGTCGGCGCGGATGATCGTGCCAAGATCGAAGGCCAGACCGAAATGGTCGGTATCCGGTTCCACGGGCAGGTCTTTCAGGTTCTCCGGCAGGTCACCCGAGCGCAGGGCGATTGGCAGCCGAAGCGCAACCGGCTGCAGGCCCGGCGCAAGGATGCGTCGCGCCCCTGACAGCATGATGCTCAGGTTATATTGCAGCACCGACCACCGGTCGGACCAATCGGTCGCGGATGTGGTGCGCAGCACCCAGACCTGCTGGCCGCGGATTTCGCAGGAAAAACGGGCGCCAGTGATGAAGCCGTTGAAGACCCGCGTCATGGCCTCGAGCGATTCCCGGTTGGTGATTCCGGTGGGCAAAGGAACACCCGCCACGGAATGGGTCTGCGCGCGCTCTGTCGGGTCCATGGAAAGACTGTCGAACAGGAAATTGTTCTGCCCGTTCTCCCGTTGTACCAATTCCAGAAAAAGTTCGGTCGCGTGCAGGGGGACATACCCATGAGGTTCGTCCACGATGTTTCCCGGAAGCCCGGCCCGCTCGGCCAGCCGTTCCAGTTTGCTGCTTGGCATGTCCGCCGCACCGAATACCGGGCGCAGGGCAGGGGCAAATACGAGATCGAGACGGATCATACCGCTTCTCCTGTCCGGTTTTCTGAAAACGTCAATTCACTGATCGATAGATTGCCGCTGAACTCTTTTTGGCCGGAAATGCTAAGCATCTTCCTGCAAACATCGTAATATTACAATGAATTATTTCAACGACGATCTGGGGGAGTATAATATGACTGCTTTCAAGACATTAAGGCGGCTGAAGGCGACGGCATCTGCCGCGATGATTTGCGCGGGCATGTTCACCGCGACCGTGGCGGCGGCGCAGGACAAGCCGATGAACTTTCTGATCATCTGGGGGGATGACGTCGGATACTGGAACATCAGCGCCTACAATCAGGGCATGATGGGCTATGAGACCCCCAACATCGACCGCATCGCCAGCGAAGGCATGCTGTTCACCCACGCATACGGCGAACAGTCCTGCACCGCCGGGCGCGCCAGTTTCGTCACCGGTCAGTCAGGTTTCCGCACCGGTCTGCTCAAGGTCGGCCTGCCCGGCGCCAAAGAAGGGATGAGTGAGAAGGACCCGACCATCGCCGAATACATGCGGTCCAAGGGCTACATGACCGGCCAGTACGGCAAGAACCACCTTGGCGATCTGGACGAGCATCTGCCGACCAACCACGGCTTTGACGAGTTTTTCGGCAATCTCTATCACCTGAACGCCGAAGAAGAGCCGGAGAATGCCGACTATCCCAAGAACCCCGAGTTCAAGGAAAGATTCGGCCCGCGCGGAGTAATCCGTTCGAATGTCGACGGCACGGTCGAGGATACCGGGCCACTGACCCGCAAGCGGATGGAAACCATCGACGAGGAAGTCACCGCCGGGGCGCTCGATTTCATTGACCGCGCGGTCAGCGAGGATAAGCCGTTCTTCCTGTGGTACAACACCACCCGGATGCATATCTTCACCCACCTCAAGGAAGAAAGCCGGGGTGTCACCGGGCTGGGCATCTATCCCGACGGCATGGTCGAACATGACGGCATGGTCGGCGAGATGCTCGACAAGCTCGACGAACTGGGCATCGCCGACAATACCGTGGTGATGTATTCCACCGACAACGGGGCCGAAGTGTTCAGCTGGCCCGATGGCGGCACCACGCCGTTCCGCAACGAGAAGAACTCGAACTGGGATGGCGGCTTCCGCGTGCCGATGATCATCAAGTGGCCCGGCGTGATCGAGCCGGGGCGCAAGTCGAACACGATCATCAGCCACCTCGACTGGTTCCCGACTTTCATGTCGGCGCTGGGCGATGCGGACATGAAGGAAAAGATGCTGACCGAAGCCCCCTTTGGCGAGGGCAACGAGCCGGTGCATCTGGACGGGTACGACTTCATGCCGTATTTCCGCGGCGAAGCCGACAAGGGGCCGCGGCGCGAGTTCTTCTATTTCTCCGACGGCGGCGACCTGATGAACCTGCGCTATGACCAGTGGAAAGTGGTCTTTGCCGAACAGCGCGCCGAAAGCTTCGATGTCTGGCAGGATCCGCTGACCCCCTTGCGGTTGCCCAAGGTGTTCAACATGTTCTCGGATCCGTTCGAAAAGGCCGACCACGAGGCGATCAACTATCCGCAATGGCGGCTGGAACGGGCCTATCTTCTGGTTCCCGCCCAGGCCTTTGTGGCGCAGTTCCTTGGCACGTTCGAGAAATACCCGCCGCGCCAGAAACCCGCGAGCTTCTCGATCGACCAGGTTCTGGAAACCCTGCAGACCAATCAGGGCGGCTGAAACGGCCAAAAACCCCACCACTCACAGAAGGGCGCCCCGACCGGGCGTCCTTTTTTCGACCCCGCGAGGTTCCGTTGCAGGGCGCGTGACAGCCCACCGCTCTGCGTCTACGCTGCATATGCGCATATCGACAGGAGGGGTCCATGCACCGCAAGCTCGCGGCCATTCTTGCCGCCGATGTCGTTGGGTTCACCGGCATGATCGTCCGCGACGAAGAGGGAACGCTCAGGCGGGTGGAACAGCTGCGTCACGAGGTGATCGGGATGCAGGTCGAGGCCCATCGCGGCCGCGTGTTCAAGGCCATGGGCGACGGGTTTCTGGCCGAGTTTTCCAGCACGATCGAGGCGGTTCACTGCGCGGTCGCGATCCAGCGAACCATGGCCATCAACGGCGCGCGCGACCGGGACACCACACCGATGCGCCTGCGGCTTGGGGTTTCCGTAGGTGACGTCGTCGTGCAGGACGGCGATCTGCTGGGCGAGGGAGTCAATCAGGCTGCCCGCCTTCAGGCGCTGGCGGAACCGGGCGGCATCGCCGTGTCGGGCGAGATCATGAGCCAGATCCGGGGCAAGATCGACCTTCCGCTGCAGGATTGCGGCCACCAGCGGGTCAAGGACTCCGATGATCCGATCCACGTCTACATGACGCGCGAGCATGGCGAGAACCGCGCGCGCGGGCTGTTCGATTTCGACGAAGACGCATTGGCGGCGATGTCGGCCACAGGTGGCTGTCTGTGTGGTGCGATCCGGTACGAAATCAGCCTGCCGCCGATCAGTACCGGCTATTGCCATTGCCGCTTTTGCCAACGGTTCACCGGCGCGGCGATGAGCGCGTGGACGGCGTTTCCCGCCTCGGGCGTACGGTTTCCCGGGGCTGAGCCCCGGTATTTTTCCTCGTCTCCCATCGGCGAGCGCGGCTTCTGTCCCGATTGCGGATCAAGCCTCACCTACCGGCTGGTGCAGCCAAGGCGCGCAGCCTATCTCGTGGTGATGACGACCAGCCTTGACGAGCCGGGCAAATACGCGCCCGCCGCCCATAGCGGCATCGAAAGCCGCATGCCGTGGCTCGACATCCTCGACGATCTGCCCCGCACCACCTGCGCCAATTCCCGCGTGCTTCAGGAAGCCTGGTCATCGGTGGGCCTGCCGGACCCCGAGACATGGGTGCCGCACGCCAAACCGCCCAAGGTGTTCTGAACCGCAACCGGTGCCCCACCCGCCGCGCGCGGGATTTACAGCGCTGCTCTCAACTTCTACCGTTCCGGACGCCCCGACCCCTGCCGGTGGAGACCAATGCCGCACGACACCCCCAATATCCTGCTGGTCATGGCCGACCAGATGACCCCCTTCATGCTCGAGGCCTGCGGCCACCGGGTCGCGCGCACCAGACACATGAAGGCGCTGGCCGACCGGGCGGTCAACTTTGCCACCGCCTATACGCCCAGCCCGATCTGTGTACCTGCACGGTCGTGTTTCATGACCGGGCTGCACACCTCGACCACCGGTTGCTACGACAACGGCGATCCCTATCACAGCTTCATCCCGACCTTCGCCCATTACCTGACCAACGCGGGCTATGACACCGTGCTGTCGGGCAAGATGCATTTCATCGGCGCCGACCAGCTGCACGGCTTCCGGCGGCGGCTCAACACCGACATCTACCCCTCGGGGTTCATCTGGTCCTACCCGCTGCTCGATGAAAACGACCCCAACGCGATGGCCTTCGATTTCGCGCCCCAGTACCAGGCCCGCAATATCGGCGCAGGCTGGAGCGCCGAGCTGCAATATGACGAGGAAACCCATTTCCGCGCGCTCGAATACCTGCGCCACGCCCCCGACCGGCCCTTCATGCTGACGGTGTCCTATACCAACCCGCACCCGCCCTATATCGTGCCCCGCAAATACTGGGACATGTACAAGGATGCCGACCTGCCGCTGCCGCATTACCCGGCGGACATGGATGCGCATTATTCGGATTTCGACCGCGCGTTCTTGCGCTGGTACGGGCTCAACCGCAAAAGCATCCGCAATGAAACCGACCTGCTCGCGATGCGCCGCGGCTTTGCCGCGCTCGCCCACTACATCGACGACAAGCTGGGAGAGCTGCTCGACGTGCTCGATGAACAGGGCCCGCGCGACAACACGATGGTCATCGTCACCTCGGACCATGGCGAGATGCTGGGCGAAAAGGGCCTGATCCAGAAACGCAGCCACTATGAATGGTCCGTCCGCATCCCGCTGATCATCGACCTTCCCGGCGCCGGGTACCGCCGCGTCGACACGCCCGTTTCGCTGATCGACCTGCCCGCCACCTTCCTTGATCTGGTCGGCGCCACGCCCGCCCGCCCGATGGAGGGGCGCTCGCTGATGCCCGCGCTGCGCGGCGAGCCGCAGGACGAGGTGCCGGTGATCTCGGAATATCACGGCGAAGGCATCATGCGCCCCAGCTTCATGATCCGCAAAGGTGCGTGGAAATACCTCTACTGCCACCGCTCCCGGCCACAACTCTTCAACATCGACGCCGATCCCGGCGAGTGGACCAACCTGGCCGGAGCGCCGCAAGCCGCCGATATCGAACGCGAGATGGCGGCGATCATCACCGATCGCTTCGATCTGGATGCCATCGAACGCGATGTCTGGGCGCGGCTGGCACAGAAACAGGTGGTCAACGCGGCCATGGCGGCGAACGAGACCGCGTGGGATTATCAGCCCGACCCGAACGCATCGACGGCCTATATCAGAACCTGAGAAACGGCCCGTCCGATGACTCGAACAGGCCTGCTTCTTTCTGGTCTCGAATACCCGAATTCCGCCGCAACCGCCGGGCGCGACGTTTATCTGAAATTGCGGCTGTCCTTGATCTGATCCCAGGCCCAGACCACTTCCTGCAACTGGTCTTCCTGGCTGCGGTCGCCGCCGTTCATGTCGGGGTGCAGCACCTTGATCAGCTTCTTGTAGGCCGATCGCACCTCGGCCTTGGTCCAGCTGTCCTTGGCCTCAAGGATCTCGATGGCGCGCCGTTCGGTCGGCGGCAGGCGGCGGCCTCCGGCGGCGGCACGGCCCGGGTTCTTGGTGGCATTCTCGCCCAGAACCTGATGCGGGTCCTCGATGCCCAGCCGCGCCCAGGCGCGGGTTTCGGGATCGATGAAGGGCTTGGTCTCACGCTCCCACACCTTGTCCTTCGAGCGCTGCGCGTTCAGCTCGGCCTCGGTGGTGCCGTCGAAAAAGTTCCATTTCTGGTTATATTCGCGCACATGCTGCTGGCAGAACCAAAAGAAATCGTCCAGAACGTCCGGCGCCTTTGGCGCGCGGTACTTGCCCGCCTCTTCGCATCCCTCGTGGTCGCAGAGGCGGGTCGAGGTCTCGGACGCACCCGACATGCCCCGCCGCCCGCGCGGGTTTTTCTTCTTTGCGGATGAGACCGACATGTCGAACCCGAACGGGTCTGATTTCACCATGGCGCTGCTCCTTACGAACTCGTCTTCTCGACTCGGAGGCAGCAGTTTAGTCTAAGTGGCCGAAGATAGAAGAGGGGAGCGGCAATTATTTTGCCGCATGAGCAGAAATGAGCATGACCGAAGACATCCGTACCCGCCTGACCCAGGCGTTTGAGCCGCGCGAGCTTGACGTGATCGACGACAGCGAAAGCCATCGCGGCCACGCGGGATATCGCGAAGGTGGCGAAAGCCATTTCAATGTCCGCATCCGCGCCGAGGCCTTTGCCGGCAAATCCCGCGTCGCCTGTCACCGCGCGGTGCATGCCGCCCTGGGTGACATCGTCCCCCGCATCCATGCGTTGTCGCTGGATATCGGCAGCTAGCGCCGCGCTGGTCCGCGCAGGGCGGCACCGCTTTGACACGGCAGGCGCCCGCGCTAAGCTGGCCGGATCAAGTTGGATCGAGTATCGCCATGCCGCCGACCAGAAAACTGGCCGCAGTCCTCTCTGCCGATGTCGTGAACTATTCGGGGCAGATGAAGGCTGACGAAAACCGAACGCTCACCGAGCTTCGCAAACTGCGAAAGGACGTGTTCGAGCCGATGGTCGCCGATCATCTGGGCAACGTGATCAAGCGCATGGGCGACGGCTGGCTGGTCGAGTTTGCGGCGGTTTCCGACGCCGTGCGCTGCGCCCTCGATCTTCAAAGCGGCACGGCGCAGCATTCCGCGCTGCAACTGCGGGTCGGGGTACATCTGGGCGACGTCGCCTTTGACGATGACGACATCTTTGGCGACGGCGTCAATCTGGCCGCTCGCCTTCAGGCCGAGGCTGAACCGGGTACGGTGCTGATTTCCGACGTGGTCCAGCGCAGTGTCGACGAAGAACTGGCCAAGATCTTTCGCCGGGCCGGAGATCGCAACTTCAAGAACCTGCCCGCGCCCGTCCCGGTGTTTCAATGGTCCCCGCCCGAGGCGCCGCCGCCGCGCGTGACGCCGAAAACCCATGCCCAGTCCCTCATGATCGGCGTGCTGCCGTTCGACAACCTGTCCTCGGATCCCGATCAGGCGTTTTTTGCCGACGGCATCACCGAAGAGATCATCACCACGCTCTCCAAGCTTCCGAAACTGCTGGTGGTCGCGCGCAATTCCACGTTTGTGTACAAGGGGCGTTCCGTCGACATCAAACAGGTCGGGCTGGAACAGGGTCTCGATCTGGTTCTGGAAGGCAGCGTGCGGCAAAGCCGCGACCGGGTCAGGATCACCGCCCAGCTCATCGACGCCAGATCGGGGATGCATCTTTGGGCCGACCGTTTCGACAGGCACCTCGAGGATGTCTTCGAGGTGCAGGACGAGATTGCCCTCAAGATCGCGACAGAGCTTCGGGTCGAACTGCTCGAAGGCGAAATGGCCCGCTTCCGCGGATCGGGAACCACCAACATGGAGGCGTGGACCTCGCAACTCAAGGCGGTCGAATGCTGCCGGAAAGTCACGAAAGAAAGCTATGCCGAGGCCCGCCGTCTCGCCGAACGCGCAATTGCGCTGGATGCATCCTACTCGGCCCCTCTGTGCACCCTCGGGCATGTCTGCACCGTCGAGGCACGGCACGATTTCACGCCGGATCGCGCCGCAGCACTGGCCGAGGCGCGCGAATGCGCGCAGCGCGCCCTGCAGATCGACAGCTACAATCCCGAGGCCCACGCGATCGACGGCTTTGCCGAGGCCATCGACGGAAATCTCGACGCCGCGATCCGCAAATTCAACACGGCGTTGGCGCTCAATCCGAACCACGCCGATGTCGCCGCCCGGCTTTCGCTGACGCTGGCCTTCAACGGGCAGGTTACCGAGGCGATCCGTTTCGCGCAGCAGGCCATCACGCTCAACCCGTACTATCCCGGATGGTATGCGGGCGTGCTTGGCTTTGCGTTGCGGCTCGATGGGCGACACGCCAGGGCCATCGAGGCCTTCAGGGAATACAGCGACATCGTCGAGGGCTTCGGCCATCTGGATCTTGCGATTGTCCATGCCGAAACCGGCGATATCGACACGGCCCGGCAAGAGGCGCAAACGCTGCTGAAACACCGCCCGAACTTCACGATATCTTCGTGGAAGAAAACGCAGCTTTACCGCGATCCCCGTAACCTGGACAGGGATTGCGATCATCTGCGGCAGGCCGGTCTGCCGGATTGAACAGCGTATCGGGCGCAGCCCGACCGCTGCCACCGGTTTGCCGCGCGTCCCGACAAGGCGCTAAGGTCGAACCTGCAAGATCACATTCATGGATCGGAGTGGCCGCATGCAACCTCCTGAGACGCAGGGCAAACCGGTGTTCAAAGCGGGGCTTGATCCGTCGCCCCGCACATATTCCGACACCGTCACCCTGTTGCGCCGCGCAACCTTCGCCCCCGACCGCCTGCCCAGCCAAACCCCCGCGCAGATCGAGGCATGGCTGCTCGAAGACGCGCTTGCCGCCGGGGATCTTCTGGAATTCTATCAGGAATTCCTGTGGCGCATGCTCAAGGCCGGGATGCCGGTGGAACGAAGCAGCCTGCATGTCGGCACTCTGCACCCGCAGGTCCTGGGCTATGTCTGGATGTGGAACAGCGACGACGGTTTCTGCGACGAGGGTGTCATCGACCAGTCGGTGCGCATGACGGATGCCTACCGCCGCAATCCGCTGTCCCGGGTGATCGATCATGGCGAACGCTTCCGTGCACGCCTCGATCCGTCCAGACGGGCCAAGCATGGCCCGTTGTTGGGCGACCTCGCCGAGCAGGGATATACCGAATACGCGGCCTTTCCCCTCCGCTCCGGCGGCGCCAACCACAATGCGGCAACCGTTGCGACACGGCAGCAGGGTGGGTATTCGGACGAAGAGTTCGGCCAGATCGAGCGCCTGTTGCGCATTTTCGCTCTGCATGTCGAACGCCACATCGCCGAGCGGATTTCCCAAAACATCGCCAGCACCTATCTCGGCTCGGATGCCGGCCGTCAGGTTCTCGACGGCTCGATCCGGCGCGGTTCCGGTGCCGCGGTCGAGGCGATCATCTGGGCATCGGACCTGCGCGGGTTCACGCGGCTTTCCGACCAGATGACCGATGGTCAGCTGACAGCCGTCCTGAATGCCTATTTCGAATGCCTCGCCAGTGCGGTCATCGCGCAGGGCGGCGATGTCCTGAAATTCATCGGGGACGGGATGCTGGCGGTGTTTCCCTTTGCGGCCTTCAGCGATGAGACCGCCACAGCACAGGCCGCACTCTCCGCCACACAACAGGCGCTGGGCGCACTCGATGCCCTGAACGCCGATCCCGCCGCTCTTGCCGGGGTCACGGCCTGGCGGCCCCTGCAGACGGGAATTGCGCTCCACCGCGGCACGGTGTTTTTCGGAAATGTCGGCGCGCCGGACAGGCTGGATTTCACCGTGATCGGCAAGGCGGTGAACACCGCAAGCCGGGTCGAGGCGCTTTGCAAAACCACCCAACGGCCCGTGCTGGTCACCGCGCCGGTCGCTTCCCTCGCCAGCCGCGATCTCGCCAGCCTCGGCTTTTTCGAACTGGCAGGGCTGGAACAGCCGCTGGAGCTGTTTACGTTCCGCTGATCCGTCGCGCGACGGGACAACGACCTGCGCCTTGCCGCCGAGTGTCCTGAATACCGCAACTGCCGTTCTTGCGCGCGACACCGCTTTCATGCGCCAGCGAAGACCGCCTGCACGAATGCCCGACTACGCGCCTTGCCAAAAATAGTATCCGGTCAGGAACAGTCCAAAAGCTATGATGCCTGCGCGCAGCGTCGACTGAGGAACCATCAGAGACAGAAATCCGCCAAGATAACCACCTATGGAAGAGCTGACCATCATGACCACAGCGAATGGCCACGACACCGAACCGCTGAGGCCGAAAATTATGACCGCCACGATGCTCACGGCGAAAACCACCGCATTTTTCAACGCGTTGGCCTCATGCAGATCTGCGTGTCCGTTCAGTATCAGCGCGGCCAACAGGATCTGCCCCAGGCCCGCGCCAAAGTATCCGCCGTAAACAGAAAAGAGAAAAAGCACCGCAACCGGCAAAAACGCCCATATGCGGGCCGAACCGATCCTCAATACCAGAATTGCCCGCCGAATTCCGGGCGCGGTCGAAAACAAGACCGTCGCAAATCCGATGAGATATGGCACGGCCGAGGCAAAGGCTGCCTCGCCGAGGTACAACAGCAACAAGGCACCAAGCGTTCCGCCCAGAACGCCAATGCCTACGGGCGTCAGGCAATTCCGGCCAAGACGCTTCAACTGAGGGCGGAATGCCGGAAGTGCCGCAAGATTGGCGGGCGTCAGGGCCACCATGTTCGTCGTGTTGGCGACCAGGGGGGGCAGGCCCGCCCATATCAGGACTGGAAAGGTGAAAAACGTCCCGCCACCGGCAATGGCATTGGTGGCGCCCGCCAGAACGCCGGCGGCGACAAGAATCAGATAGGTCTCGACCCCTGCGGCTTCCAAGACAGGTTCCCCAACTGAATGACACGACCGTCCGAGCGCCGTGAAAACGGGTCACCCAAATCAAGTATGCCGGCGTTTTCAGTCTGGTCCGGGCCGCTCAGGTCCGTCAAGGAACAGACAGTCGGCGTGTTTTTCACCTGCGCCGTCAGGTTTTTTCTTCTTCGTCCAGTTCGGGCTGTGTCTCGGCCCTCTTGAAAGACAACGGCGGATCATTCGACTCCTGCGAGATCCGCGCCGGGCCGGAAATCGTGCCGGGCCCCGGAACCGGGCGGGCCAGCGGGATGCCCTCGGGCGTGTGACTGGGCATCTCGACTTCCGCAGTTGTCGGCTCGCTGCCCTCCGCCAGCGGCCTGCGAAAGACCAGCACGTTGCGCCAGTTGACCGTGCTTCCCGTGATCCCGCTGCGCTCTTCGCTGGGCAGCAGTTCGGCCCGCAGATATTCCCACCCCTCGGCCGCCAGGGCGTTGAGCGACTGTTGCACCGAAAGGGCAAACCGCCCCTCTGCCGTTTTGACACCCCTGGCCTTGGTGCCCTTTTGCGGGGCCGGGACCACCTTGTATTCGTATCGGATCATGCTCGCGCCTTTGGTTGATTGCGCGCAGGTTACTGCAACCTCCGTCCAAAAGGCCAGAGCTCTGAAACCCGCAACCGCCAGGTGGCGGCATTTCCGCCAGACCCGTGGCCAAAACCCGCCAACTTGACGCACGCCCCTGCGCGTAGGCTTAATGCAGGGGCGATTTTGCGATTTGATCCATGCTTTCAGGACCTGTCCATTGACGAAAGGCCAAGACAACACACGCTGGTGGATTTTGGGCGCGATGGGGGTGATCCTCGGGGTCATCCTGCTGGACGAAACCGTCGTCGGCGTCGCCCTGCCGACCATCCAGGCCGAGATCGGCCTGACCGCGCTGGGCGCGCATTGGGTGGTGAACGTCTATCTGCTGACGCTGGCGGCGCTGGCCGGAGCGGCGGGCAGACTGGGCGACATTCTGGGCACGCGGGCGCTGGTCGTGGCGGGGCTGGTGCTGTTCGGCCTGTCCTCGGCTGTCGCCGGGATGGCGGGCAGCGGCACAACCCTGATGCTGGCGCGCATGATGCAGGGTATCGGGGCCGCGGTGATCTTTCCGCTGTCTCTGGTGCTGGTCTCGATGTCCTTCGGCGAGGATGAGCGCGGCATGGCGCTGGGCATCTACGGCTCCATCGGCACCACCTTTCTGGCGCTGGGGCCGGTGGTCGGAGGGCTGCTGACCGAATACCTCTCCTGGCGCTGGATCTTCTGGATCAACCCGCCGATCGTTCTGGTCGTGGCGGCGGTCACCTGGCGGTTCTGGCGCGACCCCGACCGCGTGCCCGAGGACCGGTTCGACTGGCGTGGCCTTGTGCTGCTGGTCACCGGCCTGACCCTGACCGTCTTTGCCATAATGGAGGGGCCGGACCGCGGCTGGACCCGCGCGGACGTGGTTCTGCCGCTGGGTCTGGGGCTGGTGCTGCTGGCGCTGCTGATCCCGGCCGAGCTGAAATTCACACCGCCCCTGATCGCGGTGCGCCTGTTTTCCAACCCGACCTTCGCCGCCTCGAACCTGATCGTGTTCCTGGCCCAATATGTAAAGATCGCCAGCTATGTCTTTGGCGCGATGTATTTTCAAACCGCGATGGGCCTGTCGCCGCTGATGGCGGGCGTAGCGCTGTTGCCCGCCGTGGCGCCGCCGATGTTCTCGGCCCCCTTTGCGGGCAAGGCCGCGGACAGGTTCGGAACCCGTGGCCCGTCGCTCATGGGGGTGCTGGGGTCGATGCTTGGTATTTCGGCGGTGGCGCTGGGTATGGGGATGCACAGCCACGCGCTGATCCTTGCCGGGCTGCTTTTGTCGGGCGTCGCCGTATCCTTTCTGTTCGTGCCGCCGCAGCGCGCGGTGATGATGTCGGTGCCGCCCGCGATGCAGGGGCAGGCGGGCGGCATCGTGCTCAGCAGCCAGCTTCTGGGCGGCACCCTCGGCATGGCGCTCTGCAGCACGGTCTATGCCATGACCGGCAGCTTTCCGGCGGTGTTCTGGACCACCGCCGCCTTTGCGCTGGCGGTGCTGCTCTATGCGCACTTTGCCATCGAACATCCGAAGCACAGCAAGCCGAAAGGGACCCCGTGAAACCCAATCTGACCCGCCTCCTGCGCGCACTCGCCATCGCCTTTCTACCTGGCCTGACAGCCGGGCTTGCATCGGCGCAGGACGGCGCGCCAAAGCTCGACTTCGCCTCGCGCAATCCCGACTTGCCCAATGTCGCGGTGCTGGCCACCGGCGGCACCATCGCCGAACGCACCGACCCCAAGACCGGCGGCGCGGTTCCGGCGGTCTCGGCCAAGGATCTGGTTGCCGCCGTGCCGGGCCTGTCCAAACTGGCCAATATCGGCGTGCTGCAGGTCAGCAACATCGATTCCTCGCAAATGACCCCGTTGATCTGGGCCAGGCTCAGCACCGATCTGGACGCGGTGCTCGCACGCCCCGACATTGCCGGAGCGGTCGTCACCCACGGCACCGACACCATGGCCGAGGGCGCGTTTTTCGTGGATGTAACGCTCAAAAGCGGCAAGCCGGTGGTGTTCACAGGCGCGATGAACGACGCCTCCAGTCCCAACCCCGACGGCCCCGGCAACATCCATGCCGCCGTCGCACAGGTGCTGTCGCCCAATGCCGGAAACTGGGGCGTGACCGTGACCCTCAACCGCTATGTCAATTCCGCCCGCCACGTGCGCAAGACCCAGACAACCAACGTCCAGACCTTCAACTCGGGCGAAAAAGGGTATCTGGGCTATGTCCTGGGCACCGATGTGCAGCGCCTCAACGACCGGGTGAACCGTATCCGCCTGCCGCTGCCCGAGCCGATGCCGCAAGACTTTCCCGACATCCCGATCATCATGGATTATGCCGGCTCTGACGGCGGATTGCTGCGTCATGCCGTCGACAGTGGCGCCAGGGGGCTGGTGGTCGAAGGCGTCGGCGCGGGCAACGTGAACGCCGCCACCTTCAAGGCCATCGAATACGCTCTGTCCAGGGGGCTGCCCGTGGTCATCGCCACCCGCGTTCCCCATGGCCGGGTCGAACCGATCTATGGCGATCAGGGCGGCGGCGCGACGCTGCAGAAAGCGGGCTGCATCCTCGCCGGAGACCTGCCATCGACCAAGGCCCGCCTGCTGCTGATGCTGGGCCTGCTGCAGCACGGGCCGGACAGGGCGGCGTTGGGGAAGCTGTTTGAGGGGGATGACCCGGCTCCAGACAAAATAGCACCCGATTGGCCAGCCCCTCACAGCAGAGGTTGCAGTTTGTCAAAGATGGTCTGCAACATGGGCGATGAACGCGTCGAGGTCGTCGGGTTCGAGGCCACGGCTGCCGTTGCCATGTGAACTGGTTTTTGCGGATGCAGTCGGCATGTCGCAGCCCGAAGCGGCCAAACGCCACTGGACGGGAATATCTGCTAACTGACCTCGCCGCGCGGGTCGCGTAAACCATCAGGGCCAGCGGTCACGTGCACCGCGTCTAAAGGCCGAACACAAGACCGCTTCTGACAAAATGCAAATCACCTCAAAAATGTCTTGCTTTGCAGGAGCCATCCACGCAGGACAAAGCGCCATTTCGCTGCAGTTGCGCCAAGGGCTGGTCTTATTGAGTGATAGATTGATCCAGTTCCAAAATATTGCCTTCTGGGTCACATCATCAGAGCCCCCGCTGCCCTCGACCTCGGCCTCTTGCGATGCCTCGATCCATACCGGCGTGGTGCCTGCCGTACATGGATCGACCGGCAACCACGATGTGTTTCGCTTCTCGATGCCCGATATCTTTTCGGAGGTGCGCAAGCGGGGTGGCGTGACCGGGCCGTGGCCCATTCCTACTGGTCAGAGTTTTTCAACCACGCGCCCTTCGATCCGGTCCGCGACATCGAATATGACGAGCCTGAGAGCGGCAGCATCAACCATGGCCGCTTCCACACGATGGCGGGGTACTGGTCGGCCAACCAGATGACGCCCAGTGATGCCGACCTCTTCGCGACGCTGACGATGCTGACAGAGCGCTACAACCTCAATTTCGGCATTCTGCACACCTGCACGCTTGATAGCATGGGCCACAGGTTCAAACATGACTGTGAAGAGATGGACGGCGCGTGCTGCGCCCTCGACGCTCAGCTGACGCCCTATATCCGGCGCTGGCGTGACAACGGCTACGAGGTGATCGTTGCCGCCGATCACCGCCAGTCGCTGCGCGGTCGCCATGGCGGGCGCGGTGAAGACCAGCAAGACGTCGCCCTTTATTACTTCGGCGGAGCAAACGGCCCCGATCCCGAAACGGCCCTGAAACTTACCCAGCTCGCCCCAACAGTCATTTCCCGCCTGGGTCTGCCAATCCCTGGACCCATGTCGGAGGACAGTTTCCTAAACTGAGTCACACTCGCGAATATGACCTCCCTGTCGCGATGAGTTCGCGCAACCTGGGTGGCGTCAATATCGGCGCCACCCCTTTTTGCGGATCAACCCAACCAAAACATTCCAACTTTGAAAGACAGCTTTGAGTGTAAGGTCGCTATTTGTGTATCTCGCAGCATTTGCAAAATGGGCTCAGCCGTTGAATCCGCCGCTCCTTGCCAGAATGCCCGCTGCCAGATAGCAAACGGCACACGAATATCTCGAAAATTCGGGAACTCCGTGCAGTTGCGGATGTTTGGCCGGAAGGTGCGAGGACTTGGCCAAAGGACTGTCTCAGAGCGTGTCATCATCGCGGATCGCGGCGACACAGCATGGCTGTGAAGAGCCCAGATCCACCAGTGCTGCGCGCAGCCGAAAGGGCTGCAATACCATCTAATTTGTGGTCGTTGGCAGGCGGGTTTCTAATCTTGGCGGGGTCGCACGGTTTGATCGTGATCGAGATCTTCCATATCCTTGAAACGATCACCGATGCGATGATGCGGGCGGCCACCTGTTGCCACGCCGATCGCGATCAGGATTTCATCGGCGGCGGGCGCATCGGGAATGTTAAACTCTACGGTCATAAAGTGAGAGCGCGCACCGCCCCGGGTTATATGCTTGAGCGGCATGGTGATCGAATTGCCCGGCCCGCCACGTTTGTTTGAAAACGGAATGAACTCAATGCTTTGCACCGCGTCGCGCAAAAAATTGCCAAACCGCAGGGTATGGATTAGGGCTGATCCGTGTTCGACCTCACCGTTCACGCCAACAATGGCGGATTTTCCAAACGCCTCGACGTTTTCGCCGCCACCCACCAGCGGCATGAGCCGGCCGACCATCTCCTCTCCGAGCACCGGAGCGAAAGCGTGAATTTCGGGGCGCAGATCCTCGACAAACCGACCAGACCACGGGTTTTTCAGAACGGCGGCGACGGCGGCCATACGCAATGGCGGGGTTGCCGGTTTGTGGCCTTCGATCAGAGTGTCTTCGACAAAGGCGACGTATTTGCGAACTTCGGGTGTCATATGTTCTCTGCCTATTTGGGGTTAGGTGCCACAATTGGCGGCGAGGAATGGGTCAATCAGGCCACCAATTTGATCGGGGGCTTCCAGCAGCACCGAGTGTTTGAGGCGAGGCAGGATGTGCAGTTCTGATCCGGCGATCCGTGCATGGATGAATTCCGACATGCGTGGATTAGAACCAATGTCCTTTTCGCCAGTCATGATCAGCGTCGGCACGGCGATACGTTCGAGTTGATCCCCCAGATCGCTGCCTGCAAGCACGCGATAAGCGGCGACGTAGCAATCTGGGTCATTTTGCAGGGATTTCTGACGGCGCGCCTCCAGTACCTCGGGGTGGGCCGCGGCGAATTCGGGGGTGAACCAACGATCAACGGCGTTGGACAGATGGGTTGTCGCTCCTTCGCGCGCAAGGGTTTCGGCACGTTCGTTGACGCGGGCCTGCTCATCAGGTGTGCGACCCGCGACGGTAGAAACCAGAGTAAGGGATTGCACACGGTCAGGATGAGACAGCGCCAGGGATTGCGCCACCAGACCGCCCAGAGAAAAGCCGATGACCGAAACACGGTTCAACCCCAGATGATCCAGCAAAGCGACGGCATCGCCACTTAGATCATCCAGCGTATAAGGCCCCGGCGTTCGCTGTGATTGCCCGTGCCCGCGCTGATCATAACGAACATAACGCCGATCCGGCGACATGTGTGACAGCACACCATCCCAACTTTCCAAATCGGCACCCACGCCATGGATCAGCAAAACCGGGGGGCCGGTTCCTTCATCACGGTAGTTGAGCGCTACCGCCGCTCCGCGCTTAAACATCCGCAAGAATCCGGGCATCCCGCGACCTAAAACTGAGCGTTGCCTGCGATCCGATTTCGAGCGCGGTCGCCTCGGCCTGCGCGGCTTGTTCCAATGCGATCACTTCTGTGCCGTCCTCAAGTGCGATGATCGCCTTGCGCGACTGTCCGAGGTAGATCAGCTCCTATACGGTGCCGCTGAGCGTGTTGTCATCGCCTGATGCATTTGTCCCGCCCACGACGTGAAGCCGCTCGGGCCTGATAGCCAGAACAGCAGCCGCGCCCTCAGGCAGAGGAGCATCCATCTGCCCGCTGAGACCACGCACCTTGGCATTTTTCCCTGTCGCCGCTTCGATCCGGCCGGAAACGAAATTGGTCTCGCCGATGAAGTCAGCGACAAATTTGGTCTGGGGCGCCTCGTAGAGATCGTGCGGTGTGCCGATCTGCTCAATACGACCCTCGTTGAATACGGCAATTCGGTCGGACATCACCAATGCCTCTTCCTGATCGTGGGTAACGTACAAAACAGTTGCACCAAGGTTCTTGTGCAAATGCATGATTTCGATCTGCATATGCTCGCGAAGTTTCTTGTCGAGCGCACCAAGAGGTTCATCCATCAAAAGAAGCCGAGGCTTGAACACCATGGCGCGGGCCAGAGCCACGCGCTGTTGTTGACCCCCCGACAGTTCCTTGGGCAAACGCAGGCCAAACCCGGCCAGACCCACCATTTCCATCGCTTCCTCGACCCGCGCGCGGCGGTCCGCCTTGGGTACGCCTCGCATCTCTAACGGAAAGGCTACGTTTTGGGCCACAGACATATGCGGGAACAGTGCATAATGTTGAAACACCATGCCGATGTCGCGTTTCCATACCGGGATCGGATCAAGTGGTTTGCCTTCCAGCTGGATATGTCCTTTGGTTGGTTCGGTGAAACCTGCAACCATCATCAAGGTAGTGGTTTTGCCCGACCCAGAGGGCCCAAGGAAAGTGACAAATTCGCCCGGTGCAACATCAAGATTGATATCCTTGGCAGCAACAACACTTCCATAGGCCTTGCCGATTTCAGAAAGTTTGAGAATTGGGTCGGTCATCTGGGAGGTCCTTACAGCCCGGGCGCACGGCCGGAACGGCGTCGCGCAAGCCCATCCATCAGAAGGGCGAAGAGAGAAAACAAGAACAGCACTGTCGCGATGGCGGCAATGGTCGGGTCAGTGTCACCCTTGACGTTCGACCACATCTGCACCGTTACCGGGCGCACCCTTGGTGTCGATAGAAACAGCGATACAACGAGTTCGTCAAAAGAGATGACCATTGCAAACAACATGCCTGACATCACCGAGGGCGCGATCAGCGGCAGGGTAACCCGGCGGAATGCAGTCCATGGGGGTGCGCCACAATTTGCGGCGGCGTCCTCTAGACGCTTGTCGAACACGGCCAGATTGGCGCTTACAGTCGACAGAACAAAGGGCAGGGTCAGGATCACATGCGCGATGACCAGCCCGGAGAGTGTACCGTAAAGGCCCCAAATCCGGAACACGCCGAAGATCGCAGCGGCAGTGATGATCACCGGGATAATCAGCGGTGCCATCAGGATACCACGGATCGCTATTGCCCATTTGCTTTGCATCCGGCTGAGCGCAAGTGCAGCAGCGGTGCCAAATATTGTGGCGATGATTGCAGTGGGCAAAAGGATCTTCACCGACGTCCAGAGCGTTCTCGTCCAAGTCGGATTGTTGAACATCTTCTCGTACCATTGCAGCGAAAAGCCAGGCGGTGGGAAGGTGAGGTACAGCGCCGAACTGAACGAGATTACCAAGGTAATCACCAGCGGCGACAACATGTAGATGACCAACAGAACGTTGATCACGCCGCGCACCCCGCCCCAGAACCGATCGGAATGGAACATCAGATGCGCCTTCCCTTGATCTTGAGGAGGGCGTTGATCAGCAGGAACAGCAGGCCGGTCCCGACCAGCAGAACGATGGCCAGGGCGGACGCCAGCGGCCAGTCGCCGAATTCGTCGATCCTCTCGAAGATCAGCTGTGCGATCATGATATCGCCGCGGCCACCCAGCAAAGCCGGGGTAATGAAATACCCAAGCGCGATGATGAAGACGAGCATCGCCCCGGTTGCCAACCCCGGCAGGCAAAGCGGCAGGTAGATCCGGAAAAACGCCCGGATGGGGGTGGCGCCAAGGTTGGTGGCGGCCTTGAAATACGACCCGTCGATGCGCGCCATGACGGAGAACAGGGGAAAGACCATGAAGGGCAACAGCACCTGCACCATTCCCAGCAACACTCCAAAACGGTTGTAAACCAGGTCCAGCGGTTCTGTGAGGAGGCCGATGCCGATCAGGATGTCGTTGATGATCCCGCCGCGTTGCAGGATCACCAGCCAGGCGAAACTGCGTACCAGGATCGAGGTCCAGAACGGGATCAGGACCGAAAAGATCAGAACCTTGCGCACCCAGGGGCTTGAATGAACCATAGAGTAGGCGACAGGAAACCCGATCAACGCGCATAAAATCGTCGTTGCCCCGGCAATCGCCACGGTGTTCCACAGAACACCCAGATAGATCGTTCGGGAAAAAATCGTGATGTAATTCTGCAAACCCCAGACGGGTTCAGAGACGCTGCGCTGTAACAGCCAGCTAACGGGATAGAGAAAACATAACCCGACCAACAGCACTGCCGGTGCCAGTAGCCAGATGTTACGATCCTTCAGGAACATCGCGCAGCGTCTCCGGTTGGTTTACGTCAGGTTAGCTTCCACTCTGTCCAGCGTTCGGTCAGCTCTGCAAGGTTGTCGCGCCAGTAATCGGCTCGGATCAGGAACCCCTTGGCCTGATTGTCCTCGCTCGTGGCAAGCCAAGGTAAAACGTCCTCGTTGACATTGGCAAAGGCAGCAGGGTTCACCGGCGCATAGGCCAGCGTGTTAGCCATCAGTGCCTGATTGTCGGCGTCCGCTGTTGCGTTCATGAAGTGCTGCGCGACCTCGGCGTTTGGTGCCCCTTTGGGAATCACCAGATAGTCGATCGACCGGATGTTCTGGTTCCAGCTGATGTTCACCGGTGCCCCTTTTTGGTTTACGTCGAACGCGCGTCCGTTGAGGATCACACCGACTCCAACTTCCTTGTCGACGAATAGTTGCTGGCTGACAGAGTTGGAACTGTACCAGATCACATGATCCTTGATGGTGTCGAGCTTGGCAAAGGCACGATCCACGTCCAGCGGATAAAGGTCCTCGGGTGCGACACCGTCGGCCATCAGTGCAATCTCCATCATCGGATAGACCCGGTCGCGTAAAGCGCGCTTGCCCGGATATTTCTCGACATCAAAGACATCTGCCCAACTTTGCGGCGCATTGTCGCCCACGACATCGGAGTTGTAGCCAATGTTGTAAGACCACACGATACAGCCGATCCCCTTGCGGTGAACGTACGCCTGGTCCAGCTCGCTGGCATCGACAATGTCAAAATCCAGGTCCTCGAACAGGTCTTCATTGGCAAAGAGGAAGGTGTCGGTTACGTCAACCGTATCCCAGATTGGTTCGCCCGCTTCCACCATGGTGCGCAGCTTGGAACCGTCCATCGGGCCGTCCTGGATAATCAGAGCGCCGGTTTCTTCCATGAACGGGTTGCAATAGGCAGCCTCCTGTGCAGCCTGATAGCTTCCGCCCCAGCTGGCGAACACCATCTCGCGGCCTGACAGGTCGACGGCGGCCATGGCAGGGCGGCTTGCAACGCCGAGCGCGGCCACAGAAGCAGAGGCATAAAGCGACGTGCTTAGGAATTTGCGGCGGCTCAGACCCGCCATTTTGTTTTGATCAGTCATTGGTTTGGCTCCCTGTTGTTGTTTGCATTTCCCATCCCGCGAGCCGTCAGGCCGCCATTTCCTTGGCACGGAAATAGGGGATGACGCGTTCGCCGAACAGCTCGACGGTTCGCACCGCCACGTCATGCGGCAACCCGAAGGTGGGGCCGATCATGATGTGGTTGATTCCTGCGGCCTGATAGCGTTCCAGCTTTTCGATGATTTCATCCGGCGTACCGAACAGCAGGTTCTGTTTCAGGTTTTCGGCCTGATATTCCCCGCGTCCGGCGACCGTGTCGAAATCCACCGGCTCGGGGAACCCGTCGGTCACCGCGCCGGAATTCTTGAACAGGTTTTCGAAGTTGCGCCCGAAGTTAACCACCGACTTTACCGCCGTATCAAGTACGCCGGGATCGTCATAGACACAGCAGACCCGCAAAGTGGCATGTTCCAGACGGGCCGGGTTTCCGGCTGCATTGCTGGCATTGCCGAATTTTTCGACAAGGTCTTCGACCTCGGAAAAATCTTTGCGCAGGGCTGTGGACATGACGTTGCAATTGTTCTTCAGCGCGAATTCGAACGTATTCTGATCACGCGCCGCCACCCACATGCTGGGCGGTTTGCCAAGCGGTTTAGGCACACACGCCACTGAAGGGAAATTCCATAACTCTCCGTCATGGGCATAGTCACCTTCCCACAGCCGCTGAACCGCCGGGATGATTTCGCGCAGGTATCTGCCGCCCTCGCCCTGGGGCATGCCACCGGCCATGCGGTCGAATTCGTACTGATAAGCACCGCGACCCAGACCCAGCTCCAGCCGGCCACCGGTCAGGATGTCACACATTGCCGCCTCACCGGCCAGCCGGATCGGATGCCAATAGGGCGCCGCGACCACCGCCGTACCAAGCCGGGCGTTCTTGGTGTGATTGCCCCAATGTGCCAGCAACTGGAACGGGTTCGGGGAAATCGTCAGCTCGATCGTATGGTGTTCGGCGGTCCAAATGATGTCGAACCCGCCCTGATCGGCTATTCTGACCAGATCGAGTGCCTCATCGGCCACCACATCCATTGTCTTGGATGTGTCGAAACGGGCCATGTTCACGATAATGGAAAATTTCATGTGTTGGTCCTATTTGTTGATCCGCATCACAAAGGCGTCCTGCTGGGCGCCGGAATAGTCGATCACGACTGTCTTGATGCGGCTGTACTCTTCGATGGCGGCAAAGCCGTTGTGTTTGCCGTAGCCTGAGTCCTTGAAGCCACCCACGGGCGACATCACGGAAGGGCTGCGGTAGGTGTTGATCCAGACCATCCCGGCCTCGATCCTGCGCATGAAGCGCAGCGCGCGATTGATGTTCTGCGTCCAGATGCCCGAGGCCAGCGCGAAGTCGCTGTCATTGGCCTGTTTTAAAAGGTCATCTTCGTCGCGGAATTTCAGGATGGACAGCACCGGGCCGAACACTTCTTCCCGGGCAATCCGCATGTCGTTGGTCACATCGGTGAAAATGGTAGGTTCGACATACCACCCCTCACCCAAGCCCGAAGGACGACCACCGCCAAAGGCCAGCGTGGCGCCCTGTGACTTGGCGCTTTCGACAAATTCAGCGACTTTTTCAACCTGTGACCACAGCGCCAGAGGGCCGAGCTGCACGTCATCCCGTCGTGGATCACCGATCGTGATGGCGCGGGTTCTGTCGATGATGCGGGCAACCACATCGTCATAAACGCTTTCCTGTATGAAACAACGCGAACCTGCCACGCAGGTTTGACCGGCAGCAGCAAAAATTCCCGCGACCACACCGTTGGCCGCGGCATCCAGATCGGCGTCATCACACACCACGTTGGGCGACTTTCCACCCAGCTCAAGCGTGGCTGGCGTCAGTTGATCAGCGGCGTTTCGCGCAATGACCCGACCGGTCGCAGGACCGCCGGTAAAGTCGATCTTGGCAATGCCGGGGTGGGTGATCAGCGCGTTGCCGGCGCTATGGCCGTAGCCTGTGACAACGTTGAACACTCCGTCGGGGAATCCCGCCTCTGCCACCATTTCGGCGAATGCGACGGCCCCCGCCGAGGCATGTTCGGACGGTTTGACGACCACCGCGTTGCCACAGGCCAGCGCGGGCGCAATAGCGCGGATCATCATGTAAAGCGGGGAATTCCAGGGAATGATGACCCCAATCACGCCCAACGGCTCGCGTACCGTGAAATTAAGCATGTCGGGTTTGTTGACCGGTATCGTTGTGCCCTCGATCTTGTCGGCCATACCCGCGAAATAGCGCAGACCCACCGGCAACGCCTGTGCCAGCGCCCGCATTTCACGCAATAGCTTGCCGTTGTCCTTCACCTCGATTTCGGCGATGCGATCGATATTGCGTTCAAGGATTTCCGCCAGCTTCAGCATCAGCAATCCGCGCTGGCTTTGGGTGATGTCACACCACGCAGGATCACGCATCGCATCGCGGGCAGCTTCGACCGCGGCATCCACCTCGGCATCGGTGCAGTCGGATATCCTGCACCAGATCCGACCGGTGGTGGGATCGAAACATTCGATCTCTGCGCCGTTCGATTGGCGAAAGGCACCCCCGAAATGGATCGGCAGGCACGTATCCTGAATGCTTGCCACGGTAAATGCGGTCACGTGACGTTCTCCTGTTCTGCTAGCAATTTGCTCCACGGGGTCGATTGGCGGTCGATCGGGTTGATCCGGCCGGGACTGTCGGTGCCATCCACGTACAGTCCGAAACGCGCATCGCGATATTCTGTCTGGTAACGCCGCAGGACCGACTGCACGGGCCGCGAGGCGATCTCTTGCAGTGGCAGGTCGGTTACCGGAAAGAGCCGCAGATCATCGGGCACTGAACCGTCTTCCATTTCTCCGTGAAAGATCAGCCAGGTCGCGTTGCCCGAGGGCGCATCGAAGACCGAGTAGAGAAACCCAAGTTCCGCATTGATCCCGGCGTCAGCCAGCCCCCTTTCCAGCGAGGCGCGGCTCTCGCGAAAGACGGGGCGCACATCGCCCATGGGCAGGCTCCAGCCTTCGGCGGTGTGCCGCAGCAGAACCTCGCCCTGACGATCCAGCAGACAACCCACCCGGACACCGCCGTGATGCGAAACAGAATCCGCGGCGGTCTCTGCCAATCCCAGTTCGAGGTAATGCCCGCGCAAATAGGCCAGCGGGCGACCGTCAGTCTGATGAAACCCGGTGATGCGTCCGATCAGGATGATGTGGTCGCCCGCGTCCACCAGATTGTCGGTTTCACAGTCGAACCAGGCAACCGCCCCGCCGATGAGCGGACTACCTGACATGCTTTCGGTCCAGTCGGTTCCCTCGAAACGGTCAGGCACCCGGCTGGCAAATCGGGTGGACACATCTTTTTGTGCCTCGCCAAGAATATTTACCGCAAAGCAGCCAGCCCGGGAGAAGTGGCCGACGTTGGAAGAGGTCTTGGCGAGGCACACGAGCAGCAGGGGCGGCTCGAGAGAAACCGATGTAAAGGAGTTGGCGGTAAACCCGATGGGCGTTCCATCCTCGGCACGCGCAGTAACGACGGTTACACCGGTCGTGAAGCTGCCGAATGCCTGTCGCAAACGCAAGCGCTGATCGTTTTCGCCATCTTGTGCCCGAGCCGCCATACGCGCTGATTCCCTGTCCGTTCCCGGTCAGATTAGAGAGGGAATCAGGCCCGCGGCTTCCACCAGTTTGATCTAGATCAAAAAGTATTTTTCCTACGTTTCATATGAATTCATCAGTTTCGTAAGGCGCAATGCCAGATCAAACTCAAAGCATTTATCCGAATCGTTGAAATCGACGCCATATTGGTCGCTGATCTGTTCTATCCGGTAGCGCAAAGTCGTGACGTGAATGCCCAGGCAATCCGCGGCCTCCTGATAGCGTCGGCCGGCCCGCAGGAACACCTCGATAGTTTCCCGGGCGATCCGGGCCTTGCGCGATGCACAGGTTAGCGGCGCGGGTAGGACATTATCGAGAAAATTCTGAATCATCGTCGCATCAGCCGAGGCCATCAGAACCGGAAAATCGCCGATATTGACCTGGCTGACCCAACCTGTCTGTTTCAGAGAATGCGCCACCGCCAACGTGTTCGCGCAGGTCTGCCGCGCGGCGGTAAGCCCATCGATACTGCCGATCCTTTCCGACATCACCAGTGCGATGCCCTGCGGGAGCACGGAAAGGATGCGTGACAGAAACGTCGTCTTTTGTTTCGCCGCGCGGTCTTCTGCGTCGCTGACCAACAGGACAAGGTCGCCTTCCAGTATACAGGAGATGACGGAGCCGAAACTTGCCTGAGCGTTACGTTGGATGAAACTGTGCGCGCCCACATCTATGGCATGGTTTGTGGGTAGTCGTAGCATAACCAGACGCATGTCTGTTTGCAGATCGAAATCCAGCACATGCGCCTCGTCAAGTATTTCATCCAGGTCTTTCCAGTCGCCGTTGAGCAGGCGCGACAAAAGCCGCCGCGCTGTGACCCGCCGGGACCGGAACTCGATGAAGCTGCGCAATATGAATGATGACAAGGCAAGCCGGCCCGCCTGTGCGGCGATCCTCTCATGATCGCTCAGAACCGCGTTGCGGAAAAAGAACAACGCGCCCACGTGCCTGCCATCAATTTGCAGGGCGCTAACTTCGGCACGAATCCGCGAGCCATCGATACGCAAATCCACAAGCTCTTCGCTCGCCAGGTTTCTGGCAGCCAGCGCCGCACGGATCAGATCGTCGGGCAGGCGCCTTGCCGTCGACAACTGAAGTGGCGGTGGGGCGGCGGGGTTGAACAATCCCCGGCCCGATGTCAGATCGACTGCCAGCCACCCCGCAGGGAACAGGCTACTAAGGCCTTCGGCCAATGAATCCGTCGCTTCGGATTCCAGCGTCTTGTTGAGCGAAGCCGTCATGTTCTCGAGAATGCTCTTCAGTCTCTGCGCCTGTTGACGCTCCTCCTCCAGTTTGCGCATCTTGCGCATCGCGATATTTGTCAGTTCCGCCACGCATTGCAGAAAGCCCAGGTCGGCGGCGCTGACATCGACGACCTTCCTCGATGCGACCGAATAGACCATCTGGCGTTGCCCGGAATCGCGCACGTCAAGCGGTATCATGACTGCAGTGTGATAACCGCGCTGCCGCGCATCATCCCGGAAACTCGGAAAGTCATCCTGCGCCGCAACATCGCGCATGATCAGCGGCTCGCGCTGTTCCAGAACCTGGCCCACAGGAGAAAATCGCGCATCCCAGCCAGGGACCTTGCTCAGGTCGCCGCCGTAATACGGGTCATATCGGACAATCGGAATGGCCAGACCCGCTTCGGGATCCAACACTTGAATACTGCTGATATCCCATTTGGAATGCTCGCATACTCCCTTGGTTAGTAACTGATATGTCTCCTCTGCGTTTTGGCTGTCGTCGATGACTCGTGCGAGCCTGGAAATATTCAACAGCAGATTTTCCGAACCGATAACAGGTTGCTTGTGCAATTGACCCCCCGACGCATGGTTGCATGGATATTTCAGAATACGCAGCAAAGCCGACAGTCAGCAAGGCAACAAGAATACGAACCCGTTTGGTGAACGGCGCGGGCAAATAATTAGAAACACATGAAAATTCACAAAGGTTTGGCATTCCATGGGCTCGGGTTGACCGATTTATTCTTCGAACAACTACTTCTGCCCCGGAACCGACCGAAGATTTTTCCATGGCCGTCATTGGTGTGCACTTAGGCGAATTCACCCTTCGCCCCGCACCCTGTACGTGGCCCTCTGAGAGTTTCTGCTTGGTCGCAAATGGCCGGTCTTTCCGCTGCTCGGCGGCGCTGAAATTTACGCCTCTGCGGCATTTCCAGTGCTGCGAGCGCGTGCAGCACGAAAATCGAATTCACAGGTTGGACTCACGCCCGGCTTTCGCTGCACAAACCACAGAAGACTGGTTTGGGAAGAGCCGACCTTGGGTCGTTCAGAAAACAAGGGTTTCTCAGGACTTCTGTCATCATCGGTGCGGGTCTCTGAAGCACAAGGGAATCCTGCCTTGCAATCCATGCCATAATTGGTATGAAGCAACATGAATATGTTAACGCTAACATAACGGCTTTGAAGCGGACGCTCGACCGCTATATCATCAAGGGCGGGTAAATTTCAGGAGGAGCCCAGAACATGGTTTCACGCGTGATACCGGTTGACCCGTTCGATCTGGTACTGTTCGGCGCGACTGGCGATCTGGCGCAACGCAAGATATTGCCCGGTCTTTATCACCGGTTCGAGGTCGGGCAGATGCCGGACGCGGCCCGGATTATCGGTTCGGCGCGTTCTGATATGGACGCCGTGGCGTTCCGGGAACTTGTACAAAATGGCATAAGGCAGTTCGCACCCCAGTACAAATCGGACATCTTGGCTCGTTTCCTGGAGCGCGTTGAATATATTCCGGTTGATGCGCTGGGCGACTCGGGTTGGTCCGATCTGGTCAATTCCCTGCGCCCTGACGCGGTGCGCGCTTTCTATCTGTCGGTCGGCCCGTCGCTCTTTTCCGGCATCGCGCGGCGGTTGCACGACTACGGTCTGGCCACTCTGGAAAGCCGTATCGTCATCGAAAAGCCTTTCGGTCATGACCTGTCCTCGGCGCAGGCCCTGAACGCGGAATTGCGTGGTTGTTTCAAAGAACATCAGATCTATCGCATTGATCATTATCTGGGCAAGGAAACCGTTCAGAACCTGATGGCGCTGCGCTTCGCCAATTCGCTGTTCGAACCTTTGTGGAATTCGACCCATATCGACCATGTTCAGATCACCGTGGCCGAAACCGTCGGAATCGAGGGACGCGAAGCCTATTATGACAGGTCCGGTGCCATGCGGGACATGATCCAGAATCACCTGATCCAGCTTCTCTGTCTCATCGCGATGGAACCCCCGTCAAAGTTCAACCCCAACGCGGTTCGTGACGAGAAAGTCAAGGTAATAGAGGCACTTGAGCCGGTGGAACCCGGTGACATCGCGCGCGGGCAGTATCGCGCCGACAAGGGTGCAGACGGCTTTATCGATCACGTGGGCAACAAGGAAAGCCGCACCGAAAGCTTCATTGCGCTCAAGGTGCGTGTCGGCAACTGGCGCTGGGCCGGGGTGCCGTTCTATCTGCGAACGGGCAAGCGCCTGCGTGCACGGGAATCCGAAATCGCCGTGTATTTCCGCGACCCGCCACATACGATATTTCCCAATGTCGGCCACCTGCGCGGCAACGTACTGGTGATCCGCCTGCAGCCGGACGAAGGCATCACTCTGAGCACCACCATCAAGGATCCGGGTCCGGGCGGGTTCCGGCTGGCGGATGTGTCGCTGGACATGAGTTTTGCCGAGGCGCTGGGCGCGGATTCCCGCGCGCAGGACGCCTATGAACGGCTGGTAATGGATGTCATTCGCGGCGACCAGACCCTGTTCATGCGCGGCGACGAGGTCGAAGCTGCATGGGCATGGGTCGATCCTGTCATCCAGAGTTGGGAGGACAACCGCGACCGCCCATCGCTTTACGATCAAGGCAGTTCCGGCCCCGAAGATGCGCTGATGCTGATGCACCGCGATGGCAGACGCTGGCGGCAGATCGGAGAGTGAGATGGTAAATAAGGTCATCGAACAGGTCACGCGGCGCATCATCGAGCGCAGCAAAGACTTGCGCGCTGCTCATCTGCACCGGATGGAGCATGCCTTGGCGTCTGGTCCGGCGCGCGCGCATCTCTCCTGCAGTGGTCAGGCGCACGCCTATGCGGGCGCGGGTAAAGACCAGGAGGCGCTTGCTATCGGCAGCGCCGGGCATCTGGGGGTCGTCACCAGCTATAATGACATGCTCTCGGCGCATCAGCCCTTTGAGCGGTATCCCGAGCTCATCCGCAACGCAGCTCGCGCGGCGGGTGGCACCGCGCAGGTGGCTGGTGGTGTTCCGGCTATGTGCGACGGCGTCACACAAGGGGCGGCGGGGATGGAATTGTCGCTGTTCTCACGCGACGTGATTGCGATGGCGGCGGGGGTGGCGCTCAGTCACAACACCTTTGACGCAGCGGTGTTTCTTGGAGTTTGCGACAAGATCGTTCCGGGGCTGGTTATCGCTGCGCAGGCCTTTGGGCATCTGCCAGCGGTCTTCCTGCCGGCCGGTCCCATGACCAGCGGCCTGGCCAATGACGAAAAAGCAAAGGTCCGTCAGCAGTTTGCGGCGGGTGAATGTGGGCGGGCCGAGTTGATGGCAGCCGAGATGGCAGCCTATCATGGGCCGGGCACTTGCACCTTTTACGGGACGGCTAATACAAAC
Source organism: Ruegeria sp. CI1 (assembly GCF_056536925.1). Taxonomy (NCBI): domain Bacteria; kingdom Pseudomonadati; phylum Pseudomonadota; class Alphaproteobacteria; order Rhodobacterales; family Roseobacteraceae; genus Ruegeria; species Ruegeria sp. CI1. The sequence continues at coordinate 134,579 of NZ_JBQFQP010000005.1, forward strand.
CAGATGCTGATGGAGTTCATGGGACTGCACCTGCCGGGGTCCAGTTTCGTGACCCCGAATACCGCCCTGCGGGACGCCCTGACCGAAGAAGGCGCGCGTCGTGCCTTGTCGCTAAGCGCCCTGGGAAACAGCTATACGCCGGTCTGCAAGATTCTTGATGAGCGCGCCTTTGTAAACGGCATTGTCGGTTTGATGGCGACCGGAGGGTCCACCAACCTGCTGATCCACCTTGTCGCAATGGCGCGCGCAGGCGGGATCGTTCTGGATTGGCACGACTTTTCCGATATTTCCCAGGCGGTGCCCCTGATCGCAAGGGTCTATCCCAACGGCCTGGCCGATGTGAACCATTTCCACGCGGCGGGCGGACTCGGATATGCCATCGGGACCCTGTTGGACGAAGGATTGCTGCATCCCGACACGACAACAGTCGCAGGGAAGGGCCTGCATCATTACACGCAGGAGCCGAAGCTGATTGATGGTAATCTGGTCTGGCAGAAGGGGGCTGGGACCAGCCTCAATGACAAGATCCTGCGCCCAGCCTCGGAGCCGTTTCAGCCGACTGGCGGGCTGTCCCGGCTCAGTGGTTCATTGGGAACGGCGGTGATGAAGACCTCGGCAGTCGCGCCGGAGCATTGGCGTGTCGAGGCCCCGGTGCGGGTCTTCCACGACCAGGACGAAGTGAAGGCGGCATTCAAGACGGGCGAACTGACCAGTGATCTGGTGTTGGTTGTGCGGTTTCAGGGACCCAAGGCCAATGGCATGCCCGAGCTGCATTCGCTAACGCCGATCCTGTCGATCCTTCAGGGGCGGGGACAAAAGGTGGCGCTGGTTACTGATGGGCGTATGTCCGGGGCTTCGGGCAAGGTGCCTGCCGCAATCCATGTCTGTCCCGAAGCGCTGGATGGTGGTCCGATTTCTCAACTGCGCGACGGGGATATCGTGCGTGTGGATGCCAAGCAAGGCGTTCTGGAAATACTGACCGAAGGCGTTCTGGACCGCGCGCCAGCCAAGGCCGATTTGTCGGCACACCAGTTTGGCGTCGGGCGAGAACTGTTCGCGGCATTCCGTTCCGCCGTCAGTTCTGCCGATGCTGGGGCAAGTGTGTTTGGAGGATAGATCGTGACAATGAAAACAGCTCGCACCCGCGAAATCTGCGAACTCGCCCCAATTGTCCCCGTGCTTGTTATCGACGATGCAGCTCATGCCCGGCCCCTGGCAGAGGCTTTGATCGCAGGAGGTTTGCCCGCGCTGGAGGTCACGCTGAGAACATCTGCCGCGCTGGATGCGATCCGGGCGATGGCCGAGGTGCCGGGCGGAGTGGTTGGGGCCGGAACACTGGTCACGCCCGACGACGTGCGCGCCGCAAAACAGGCCGGGGCGCAGTTCGGGGTGTCGCCCGGCGCCACCGACAGATTGATTGCCGCCTGCGAGTCCGAAGGGTTGCCGCTGTTGCCAGGTGCCGCCACTGCAACCGAAGCAATGCGTCTTTTGGAGCAGGGCTATGACATGCTCAAGTTCTTTCCCGCCGAAACATCGGGCGGCTCTGCGGCGCTAAAGGCGATTGGCGCTCCGTTGCCGCAGATATCTTTTTGCCCAACCGGTGGCGTTTCCCCTGCAAATGCCATCAGCTATCTGAGCTTGCCGAACGTGATCTGCGCAGGCGGCAGTTGGGTTGCACCGAAACGAATGGTCGCAGCGGGCGACTGGGCTGGAATCGAGAAACTGGCGCGTGAAGCAGCGACGCTAAAGCCCTGATCCGACGCCACCTATTTTGCGCCGACCGAGTTTTGCCCGGACTTTCCGCCCAACATCCGTGCCACGACCTTGCGCAGCCAACCCTGGTCTTGCGTATCCGCGTCAACAGGTTGCCGGGTCTGCGCCGCGACGCCTTCGGGATCGACAACAGTCAATCCATCCTGGAATTGCAGACGGTATAGATCGGCATATATGCCGCCGCGCGCCAGAAGCTCTTCGTGAGTGCCCTCGTCAACTGCCCGCCCGCGATCCATCACGACAATCTTGTCGGCATTCCGGATCGTCGACAGCCGGTGCGCGATGACGATGGTGGTTCGTCCACCAGACAGTTTGTCCAACGCGGCCTGAACCACCTTTTCCGATTGCGCGTCCAGCGCCGATGTCGCTTCGTCCAGCAATAGGATCGGAGTATTGCGCAGCAGGGCGCGCGCGATAACCACACGCTGCCGCTGGCCGCCGGACAGGGCCGATCCGCGCGGCCCGACAAGCGTCTCCAACCCATTTTCAAGCTTGGGCAAAAAGTCGGTGACGTGGGCGGCGTCCAGAACCTCTTTCAACTGCGCGTCCGTCACGTCGGTGCGGCCCAGAAGGATATTTTCGCGCAGAGTTTCGTCGAACAGCAAGGCCTCTTGCGTCACCACGGAGAACAGATTGCGCAGGTCCGGCAGCGCCATGTCCTTGACCGCGACCCCGGCAATTTCGACCGACCCGTCCTTGGGATCGACAAGGCGCGTCAACAGGTTGAACACGGTGGATTTTCCTGCGCCCGATGCACCAACAAGCGCGGTGGTCTTACCCGCCTCTGCCGTTACGGTCAGGCCGCGCAAGACCTTGGCGTCACCATAGGACAGAGTAACATCCTTCAACAGGATCTCGGGCAACCCCTTTGGCGCGGCAACGGGTTTGGCGGGCGATTTCAGCCGGATCGGTGAATCCATCAATTCCTTGATCCGCTCCATCGCCGCGGCGGCGACCTGCCAGGTGCCGGAAATCGATGCCAAACGCCGCATGGGGTCGAAGGCCAGTCCAATTGCAGTGAAAAAGCTCATGAACTGGCCGACTGTCTTTTCGCCCGAAATGATTTCGGCCCCGCCATAAAGAAGCACGCCCATGAAGCCGACACCGGCCATCACGTCGATCAGGCCTGTGATCGAGGCGGTTCCGAAAGAGGCCCGGATTTCCGAACGGACGAACCCGTTCATGTGTTTGCCGAAACGGTCTGCCTGATAGTGTTCCAGATTGTTCAGCTTTATCGGTACGATGCCGTGGAAAATCTCGTCCAATCGTGTCGAAAGCGTTGCACCGAGATCGCGGGCTGACGCGGCTTTCTTGCGGACATAGCGCTGCGCAGCACCGATGGGCAGGAACATCAGCGGTACGCCAATCAGCATGATCGCGGTCCAGATCCAGTCCACATTGATCGCCACACCCATCAGCACAACGAGCGACACAAGATCCTTGCCCGCACCCCGGATGATGATCTGCCAAACGTTGTTCACGGCGCCAACGTCTGCCTGCACCCGCTGAATAAGAAAGCCCGGCGGATGAACCTGATGGAACGATGTGTCCTGCCGGATCAGATGGTCCAGCAGATCTGTTCTGAGATGCGCCGCTGTTTCCTGCGAAATTCTGGACAGGATCACCTTTTGCGTAACACCCGCAAGACCCCGAACCGAAAAGATCACGAAAAACGCAATGCTGACCCAAACCAGAGCGTTGGAATTGCCCTGAACGAAGATGTTGTCGAACATCGGCTGCATCATGTAACTGATCGCGCCGACCATGGACCCTTCGATGATCATGAAGACCGCTGCAATAGCAAGCAGTCCCATGCGTGGACGCAGGTACTTCTCCCACAACCAGCCGAACAGCTCGACCGAGGATTTGGGTTTGACGCTCATCGTCCGGCTTTCGTATGCAGGAAAGGGGGGTATTTTTTTGTCATGACGCGCCCATTTAAGCACCCCGGCCGCACTGCGCAAGCTGAGCAGGGTTTTTTCATGTAACTGCGGGGCTTTGCTGACGCGACGACCTGAGTACATGCAAATGCGCAGCTTGACGCCGTCTGCGGTAAACATAGTGTAGGCGCAAAAATCATCTGGCAGATCGCATGTCACACTCCAGCAAAGTCTCGCAAGGACGCGAATACCTCGCCATCCCGGGCCCATCGATCATTCCTGACGTGGTCCTTCAGGCCATGCATCGTCCTGCACCCAACATCTATTCCGGAGAACTGGTCGAGATGGTGCCGGGCATTATCGAAGGTCTGCGCGCCGTCGCACGCACCCGGCATCAGGCGTCCGTTTATATCTCCAACGGACATGGCGCGTGGGAGGCGTCCCTTGCCAACGTCATAGCGCCCGGTGAGACGGTGCTTGCACCCGCTTCAGGCATATTCACCCATGGCTGGGCAGAAATCGCGCGGGGCTTGGGCGCCAGGGTCAGAACGATCGATTTCGGCAGGTCGTCGGCATGGGATCTGGGCAGGATTGCCGAAGTGTTGCGCAAGGATCAGGAACACAAGATCAAGGCCGTACTCGCTGTCCATGTCGATACATCGAGTTCGATCCGAAACGACATACCCGCGCTGCGAAACCTTCTTGACGAACTGCAGCATCCCGCGCTGCTGATGGCCGACTGCATCGCGTCGCTGGCCTGTGAGCGGTTCGATATGGACGCGTGGGGTGTCGACGTCATGGTTGCCGCTTGCCAAAAGGGGCTTATGGTGCCGCCAGGGCTGAGTTTTGTCTTTTTCAATGACAAGGCACAGGCCAAGCGGTCGGCAATGCCGCGCGTGACGAAATACTGGGACTGGCAACCTCGGGCCAATCCGGACGAATTTTATCAGTATTTCGGAGGAACGGCTCCAACGCATCACCTCTACGGGTTACGAGCGGCGCTTGACATGATCGAGGCCGAGGGTCTCGAAAATGTCTGGGCACGGCACCAACGTTTGGCGCAGGCGATCTGGGCGGCCTGCGAGATTTGGGCGGAAGGTGGTAGATTCGGGATGAATGTCACAGACCCGCGGCATCGCAGCCATGCTGTTACCGCGCTGGGGCTTTCCGATGGTCAGGGCAGCGCGCTCAGGCACTGGGTCGAGAGTAATCAAGGGCTGACGCTGGGAATCGGATTGGGTATGGCGGCCCCTGATGGAACCGGGCGGGATGACTATTTCCGGTTTGGGCACATGGGGCACGTCAACGGGCAGATGGTTATGGGATTGCTGGGCGGGGTCGAATCCGGGCTGACGGCCCTGAGTATCCCGCACGGCTCAGGCGCGTTAGCTGCCGCTGCCCATGTTCTGGCGGGCAAGCTTTAATGCGACCGGCGTGACAGCACAGTAATGCCGTGGTTGAATATCAGGCCGATCACGACGGCAGTCACGAACCCCCAGATCGCCCAGATTGCGACGAGTATCCACACCAAATTCACGCCCAACATGACCAGGGCTGCAACCGTATAGTCCGGCGCTCGTCCGATCTTGTGGTCGCGCATCTGCGCCTCCTGAATATCCTCCACCTACTATTTTAGAGGAATTCGGAGGAAAGTCAGGTAAATCCGGCGCGACTATGCCGACGCGGCGGCCAGTGCTTTGGGCAGCGCTGCCGCGAATGCGTCAAGATCACTTGTCGGTCCGCAACTGACCCGGATGCAGCGATTTTGCGGTGCGACGAAGGGCATGCGGACGAAAATGCTTTGATCGATCAGTGAGGCCAGCACCACCTTGGCGAATTCACTATCCTTGCCGCAATCGATCGTGACAAAGTTTGTGGCCGAGGGGAGCGGGACAAGCCTGTTTTCATGGGCGATTTGTCCGATCCGCCGGCGCGCGAATTCGATCTGACCCAGAACATGAGCAAGCCATTCACCATCGCGCAGCGCTTCCAGCGCGCCAGCCTGTGCCGACCGGTTCATGCCGAAATGGTTTCTGACCTTGTTGAAGGCCAAGATCAGTTCGGGTGCGCCTATGGCGTAACCTACACGCGCCCCAGCCATGCCATAGGCTTTGGAGAAGGTTCGCATGCGGATTATCCGGGGGTCGTCCGCAGCGATCTGCGCCGCAGTCCCATCCGGCGCGCATTCGACGTAGGCTTCGTCCAATACCAGCAAAGTGCCGTCGGGCAGGTAATCCAGCGCCGCGACGATCTCAGCCCCGCTGTGCCATGTGCCCATGGGATTGTCGGGGTTGGCAAGGTAGACCAGCTTGGCATCCACTTCGGCAGCTTTGGCAAACAGCGCTACGGGATCTTCGCGATCGTCCAGATAAGGAACGGTGTGCAATACACCGCCAAAGCCCGCGACGTGATAGTTGAAGGTGGGATAGGCACCATCGGATGTCACCACCGTGTCGCCGGGCGCGACCATCAGCCGAACCAGATAGCCCAGCAGGCCGTCGATCCCTTCGCCCACGACGATGTGTTCCGGGCGAATCCCGTGATACTCCGCCAGTGCCGCGCGCAGATCGTGATTTTCGGCATCGCCATACATCCAGATATCGGCGGCGGCTTTCTGCATCGCCTCGACCGCGCGGGGCGAAGGGCCGAAGATATTCTCGTTCGCACCGAGGCGCGCGACAAAACGCGTACCGCGATGACGCTCTTGCGTTTCTGGGCCGACAAAGGGCACCGTGGCGGGCAGGGACAGGGCAAGCGGGGTGTATCTGGGGGCACGCATGTCGGCAGATAAACCCATGTCACAGGTGTGGGCAAGGCTTGCATGTGCCGACTTTCCCTCGCAGGCTGCTGCAATGAATCTGGAGGTATGGTTTGCGTATTCTGACTGTTCTCGCGGTGATTGGGCTAGCCTACCTGCTTTTGTGGCCCGTCCCGGTTGAACCGGTGGCCTATGAGCCTCCTGCCGCGCCTGGTTTCACCGGTGATTTTTCCGAGAATCATGCCTTGGACAGGACGCAGCTCATCTCCCTTCCTGATGGAGAAATCGGCCCCGAAGACCTGGCCGTTATGCCGGATGGCACCGTCTATACCACTAGCCTGTCCGGGATTCTTTATCGGATCGACGGGCCAGAGCCGGTCGAGGTGGATCGTTTGGGAGGCCGGCCGCTGGGCCTTCGGGCAGGGCCGGATGGGGCGCTGTACATCTCTGACAGCTACCGCGGGGTAATGCGCTGGTCCGGGCCGGGCAGCCTTGAGACGCTTGTGGAGCAGATTGGCGGCGCACCGGTCATCTATGCCAACCAACTGGATGTGGGGCAGGATGGCACGGTCTATTTCTCAAACTCGTCCGACCGTTTCGACCCCGAGACGATGGGAGGGACCAAGCCGACCTCGATCCTGACGATATGGGAGCAATCCGATACCGGCTATGTCGCCCGCCGCGATCCGGACGGCGCAGTCGAAAAGGTGGCGAATGGGTTTGTTTATGCCAACGGGGTGGCGCTATCTCCAGAGGAAGATTTCCTGCTTATCGCCGAAACAGGTCGGGCGCGTATTCACAGATTGTGGCTGACAGGCGACAAGGCGGGACAGCGCGAGGTGTTTCTGGACAATCTTCCGGGCTATCCCGATAATCTTGAGGCGCAGGGGGACGGCACCTTTTGGGTGGCCTTCGCCAGCCCCCGTGTTCCGTCGGAAAAGCTGATGCCCTATCCCTTTCTTCGCAAGGTGGTCTGGCGGCTCGGGCCGATGGTGCGTCCTGCACCGATCCATCGCGGGATGCTGGTTCAGTTCGACGGCGACGGGCGCATCCTGCGCACGGTACAGGACCCTGATGGCAGGCTGGGGATCACAACGGGCGGCAAGATCGTAGGGGATCAGTTCTACGTCATGACGCTCGATTCGCCTTGGTTCGGCAGGATGTCTGCAGACGATCTGCCGTAATCTGCCCCGACGTTGCTGTGGAAGCCTGCGCGGGTTCGGGGCAAGATGAGGCGAAAACCCATAACCGGAGGTCCGCATGGCGCGCGTATCAGTCGAATACAAGGATCATATCGCCCACGTCACCCTGACCCGTGGCGACAAGATGAATGCGCTTGACGATGCGATGGCCAAGGCGATCCTCGCCGCCGGGCAGGAGGTCGGGGCCTCGGACGCGCGGGCGGTGGTGCTGTCGGGCGAGGGCAAAAGTTTTTGCGCAGGCCTCGACATGGCGAGTTTTGCGTCCATGGCGCATACCGATCCGACCGAATGGCTGATGAGCCGCAGCCATGGGGACGCCAACGAAATGCAGGAGCTGGCCCTTGTGTGGCGACGGATACCTGTTCCGGTCATCTGCGCGGTGCAGGGTGTTGCTTATGGTGGCGGGCTGCAGATCGCGCTGGGCGCAGATATCCGCATCGCCCATCCTGATAGCAAATGGGCGGTGATGGAAATGAAATGGGGTATCATCCCGGATATGGGTGGCATGGTCTTGCTGCCGCAACTGGTGCGTTCTGATGTCCTGCGCCTGCTGACCTACACCGCGCGCCCGATCAGCGCCGCACAGGCGGCAGAGTGGGGATTGGTGACCAGATTGTCCGACGATCCGTTGACTGAGGCACTTGCACTGGCCGAAGACATCGCCGGTCAAAGCCCGTCGGCCATCCGTGCCGCCAAGCGGCTGATCGAAGTTGCGGAAACCACGGAACGTGAACAGGTCTTGCTGGCGGAATCGCGCGAACAGGTTGAACTGATCGGCAAGCCGGATCAATTGGAAGTCATCGCCGCCCGTTTGCAGGGGCGCAAACCGGTCTTCAAATGATTACCGCATGAACGCGCGTCTGGCATCGCGGGCCATGTTGTAGCGCATCTCCAGATCAGCCAATCGCGCCATTGCGGCTTTTTGCGCGTCAGGATCAGTCAATTGCGCATACTGCGTGCGCGCCGTGTCTAGCTGTTTCTTGAACTCGAACTCTTCGGGCAGCACACCGGCCTGCGCCATGATCCGGTGACCGGCGGCGAGGGCCGGGTCGGTTTGAGCTTCGGCTGATCTGTCGGGGAGGGGTTTGCCTTCGCCGTCCAGTCCGTCAAGCTGGCCTTCGGCCTGTGCCTTTCTGATCTGGCGTTCAATGAGTCTGTCAAAAGCTTTGCGCATGAAGTCATTTTATGCCGCTTAGGGACATGGCAAAAGGTGTTATCGCACCCGGACTGAAATCAGATAGGTCAGACCACCGGCCAGCAATCCCCAGACCGCAGCGCCCAGCCCAAATACCGTGACGCCCGATGCAGTAATTGCAAAAGTCAGAATGGCGGCCTCCCGCTCGGTGGGTACCTCCAGGGCCGCGAAGATTGCGTTTGCCATCACACCGATCAGGGCAATGCCGGTCAGCGTTCCCATCAACAATGGATCGGCATGCGCGGCAAATCCGGTGATGGCGACCGCGAGCACGCCAAATATACAATAGAAGATCCCAGCCATGACCGCCGACCAATACCGCAGGGCGGGATCGGGGTGGCTGTCTTCGTTCGAACACATTGCGGCTGTGATGGCGGCAAGGCAGGTTGCCGGAGCACCGATGGGCGCGCTGAGAAGACTCGCCGCGCCAACCGACGAAAACAGGGGCCCGGGTTTGGGATCATAACCATAGCTGCGCAACACCGCGACGCCCGGTATGTTCTGCGTGGCCATGGTGACGATGAAAAGCGGCACCCCGATCCCCAGAGCGGAAGACAGCGAGAAACTGGGTGTGGTCCAGACTGGCGCAGCGAGGATTTGCTGAGGGATTACAGATGTATCGCCGGCATTCATGATCACGGTGACGGCAGAGGCCGCGACAGCGGCGGGCACTGCGAGCAGCCGGTTGAAACGTCCGGCGATGAACCAGGTCAGGATGACGGGCAATGCCTGCCAGGGCAGTTCGACCACAGCCTTGAAAGGTTGGATGCAAAGCGGCAACAGAACACCGCCCAGCATCGCCTGCGCCAGCGTCGGAGGAATGGCCGCCGCCAAACGGCCCAGCGGACGCCAAAGCCCCGCCAGTACGGTCAGCGCGCCCGCGCAGAGAAACGCGCCCACCGCACCGGAAAATCCGTCGGCAGGCGTTGCCGAGACGGCCAGCAGCGCGGCGCCGGGCGTCGACCAGGCGACGCTGACCGGTTGGCGATACCAGAGCCCCAGAACCACCGCCGCCAGCCCCATCGAAATCGCCGCGCTCATGAGGCCTGACGATGCTTGCTGCGGTGAAGCGCCCATGGCCGAAAGGCCCTGCAGGACAATGGGGAACGAGCTGAAGAACCCGACCACCGCCACCACGAGGCCGGTCGATACGGTTTGCATGGGGGGCAGGGTGCGCGTCATCTATACCTCGGAACGGATGCAACAGGATAGCAACCGAAAACGGCGACAAGCAAGGCTAAGTGTCAGCACAGAAACAAAAATCCCCCGCGGGCCTTGGCGGGGGATTTGAGGATTTTCGAAAAGATGAAGAGATCAGGCGATTTCTGCCAGACGGGCCAGCGCCTCGTCGATCCGTGCCTCTTCCTCTTCGCGGGCGGCGAGGTTGGCCTTGGCCTCTTCCACCACCTCTTCCGGGGCCGAGGCCACGAATTTGGGGTTGTTCAGGCGACCGCGCAGGCCCCCCAGTTCCTTGGAAAGTTTGCCCTTGGCCTTTTCCAGCCGGTCTTTTTCGGCACCGATGTCGATGATGTCCGCCAGCGGCAGGCCGAAGGAGGCTCCGGGGGCGGTGATCGAGATGGTGCCCTTGGGCAGCGTATCCGCCTTTGTCAGGCTGTCGATGCGCGCCAGACGCTTGATCAGCGCCTCGTTCCGGTCCCATGCCGCCTGCCCATGATCGTCGATTTCCGTAACGATCATAGGGACATAGAGACCAGCGGGCACGCGCATCTGGGCGCGGGCCGAGCGGGTATTCTCGATCACCGAAATGACCCAGTTCATCTCGCGATCGGCGGCCTCGTCGATCAGGTCGGCGGCCTTGTAATCGGGCCAGTCGGCATGAACCAGCATCTTGGCGCGCTCGGCCGTGAGGCCCCAAAGCTCTTCGGTGACAAAGGGCATGATCGGGTGCAAGAGGATCATGCACTGGTCCATGACCCAGGCCATGGTGGCGCGGGTTTCTTCCTGTGCGGCGGTGTCTTCGCCTTGCAAAAGAGGCTTGGACAATTCCACGTACCAGTCGCAGACCTTGCCCCAGACGAAAGCGTACAAGGCGTTGGCGGCGTCGTTGAAGCGGTAGGTGTCTAGTGCGGCGTCGACCTCTTCCCGCACGCGGGCGGTTTCGCCAATGATCCAGCGGTTTACCGCGAATTGTGCATTTTGTACCTGTTCCAGAGACCCGACTGTGCGAATTGTACCATCGTAGACGCCGTTCATTTCGGCAAAGCGGACGGCGTTCCACAGCTTGGTGCCAAAGTTGCGATAGCCGGTGATGCGCTCGCGCGACAGTTTCAGCACGCCGCCGATTGCCGCCATCGAGGCGTTGGTGAACCGCAGCGCGTCGGCGCCGAATTCGTCGACGATTTCCAGCGGGTCGATGACGTTTCCGGTGGTCTTGGACATCTTCTTGCCCTTCTCGTCGCGGACGAGCTGGTGCAGGTAGACGGTGTGGAACGGGATTTCATTCACTACGGCCAGTTGCATCATCATCATCCGGGCGACCCAGAAGAACAGGATGTCGAAGCCGGTGATCAGAACGTCCGTGGGGAAGTAGCGTTCCATCTCTTCGGTTTGCTCGGGCCAGCCGAGGGTGCCGATGGGCCAGAGGCCGGAGGAGAACCACGTGTCAAGGACGTCGGGATCGCGTTTAAGCAAAACGAAATCACGACCGCCTTCGACGGCAGTTGCAAAGGCTTCATCTTGCCATGCGTTGCTGTTGACGTTTGGGTGCACCTCAGACGGATCAAGTGAGGTTGTCTGATCTTCGAAGAACTCCCGCGCACTAGAAACACCGTAGTATTCCTGAGCGGCGCTTGCGGCCTCATCGAAAGTTGCGCCACAGAATGGAACCAGTTCACCGGAAGAGTAGTCAACGCCCAGAGAACTCGAAGCATCCTTCTTAGGCCCATACCAAACCGGTATCTGGTGCCCCCACCACAGCTGGCGCGAGATGCACCAGGGCTCGATGTTTTCCAGCCAGTGGTAATAGGTTTTCTCACCGCTTTCCGGGATGATCTTGACGGTGCCGTCCTTCACGGCGTCCAGCGCGGGGCCGACGACCTTGGCGGCGTCCACGAACCACTGGTCGGTGAACATCGGTTCAATGACCACCTTGGACCGGTCGCCAAAGGGCTGCATGATCGGTTTGCTTTCGACCAGCGGGACGAGTGCCGGGCTGAAGTCCGGCCTATCGTCTTCGTCTTCCGTGGGCTGGGCTTCAACCCGGCTTTGCCCAAGCCGCGGATCATCCGCACGGGTCATGACGGCCAGACCTTCGGCGGTGATCTCTTCGACCACTTTTGCGCGCGCCTCGAACCGGTCGAGGCCGCGCAGGTGATCGGGGACGAGGTTGATGGCGTCGATCTCGTTCTCGGTGAAGTCCTTGCCGCGCGCATAGTCCTGCGCCTTGCCCGCCTCCTCGGCGTAAGGCGCGCCATCGGCCCGCATCGCGCCGCGCGTATCCATCAGGCGATAGCAGGGGATGTTGCCGCGCTTGGCGACCGCGTAGTCGTTGAAGTCATGCGCGCCGGTGATCTTGACCGCGCCCGAGCCGAAGGTCGGATCGGGGTAGTCGTCGGTGATGATCGGGATCTGGCGGCGGTGCTCTTTCGGGCCAACCGGAATCTCGCACAGCTGGCCGACGATGGGCGCATAGCGTTCATCCGAGGGGTGCACCGCAACCGCACCGTCGCCCAGCATGGTTTCGGGGCGGGTGGTGGCGATGGAGATGTAGTCGCGTTCCTCTTCGAGGATGACGTTGCCGTCCTCGTCCTTTTCCACGTAAGTGTAGGTCGCGCCACCTGCCAGCGGGTATTTGAAGTGCCACATGTGGCCGGCGACCTCGATATTCTCGACCTCGAGGTCCGAGATCGCGGTCTCGAAATGAGGGTCCCAGTTGACCAGACGCTTGCCGCGATAGATCAGGCCCTTATCGTACATGTCGACGAAGACCTTGATAACGGCATCATGGAAGTTGGGTGAATTTTCGTGCCCGGTGCGCGGGTCACCCGGCGCGCCCGCCATGGTAAAGGCGTTGCGCGACCAGTCGCAGCTGGCCCCCAGACGCTTGAGCTGTTCAATGATCGTGCCGCCGTATTCGCCTTTCCACTCCCAGACTTTCTCAAGGAATTTCTCGCGTCCCAACTCGCGCCGACCTTCGTTGCCCTGCGCCGCCAGCATCTTTTCCACCTGCATCTGGGTGGCGATGCCCGCGTGGTCCTGACCCGGCTGCCAGAGCGTGTCGAAGCCGCGCATCCGGTGCCAGCGGATCAGGATATCCTGCAGCGTGTTGTTGAAGGCATGACCCACGTGCAGCGCACCGGTGACGTTGGGCGGCGGGATCATGATGGTAAAGCTTTCGTCGCGCGATCTGTTTGCGCCCGCCTTGAAGGCGCCCGCCTGTTCCCAGGCCTTGTAGATGCGGGCCTCGGCTTCGGCCGCGTTGAACGTCTTTTCCATCGCCATGGTGGTGATCCCTTCGTCAATCGAGGGTCCAATTACCCAATGAAGGCGCGAAGGAAAAGGCGGCAAAGGCGTTTTCTTTGCCTTCGGGGCGCGGTGCGGGCGGCAAGGGCGGGATTTGGGTATTCATGTCCAGAAAGAAGCCGCAACGGTTTGTTAACCAGAATCGCCTCAGCCTGGGCGGGCGGTACAGGCTGGAAAGCCGATGACCGCACCAGGAAGAAGCGGCCTTTGTGCGCTGGCGGGGATGTCCCTCCTACGTTCGGACGGCTGGCGGCAAGGGCGCTTCGGCCTGCATTTTCTGGATGTGCATGCTTCAGGCTGGCCGTGTCCGGGTTCCTCAATGAAAAATCCAAACACGCGCGCCGCAGGCGCACAATTGGTGCACTGGACATGCGCGCAGCACGAGCTAGGGTCGCGGTCTGAACTGTTTGGAAGGGGCGCATCATGGAGAAATTCGGAAAAAGCCAGCCGGTCGCACGGATCGAGGATATCCGGTTTCTGACCGGCGGCGGCGCGTATCTGGAGGATTCCGTTCCCGAGCATGCGCTTTACGCCGCCTTTTTCCGAAGTTCCGTGGCCCATGCGGTCATCACGGCGCTGGATCTGGACGCCGCGCGCGGTATGGAGGGGGTTCATCTGGTCATGGCGCTGCGGGACCTGAAGGCGGCGGGCGTGAACACGGCGATGAGTGCAACCGTTCTGACCAACCGCGACGGGAGCAAGGGGGCCGCGCCCGAACGGCATATGCTGGCGGCGGATCGGGTCCGATTCGTGGGTGAACCGGTTGCCGTCGTGTTTGCCGAAACACCGGAGCAGGCGCGCGATGCGGTCGAGGCGGTCTGGATGGAGACCGAGGATCTGCCCGCCAAGATGGATGTGGCGCCGGGCGGCGAGGTGATCCATGCCGAAGCCCCCGACAACCGGGCGTTTGATTGGGGTACGGGCGACGAAGCGGGGACCGAGGCCGCGTTTCGGGATGCGGCGCACAAGGTTGCGCTGAGCGTTCACGACAACCGGGTGATCGTGAATTCGCTGGAACCGCGTGGCTGTCATGCCGATTGGCGGGACGGGCGGCTGCATTTTGCCTTTGGCGGGCAGGGCGTCTGGGGGATGAAGGCGCAACTGGCTGAGAAGCTGGGACTGGAAAGCGAGGCGGTGCATGTCACCATCCCGGATGTCGGCGGCGGGTTCGGAATGAAGGCGATGCCATATCCCGAGTATTTCGTGGTGGCGGCGGCGGCCCGGTTGACGGGGCGACCGGTGTTCTGGATGTCGGACCGGACCGAAGCGATGCTGAGCGACAATCACGGGCGCGACCTGACATCGCTGGCGGAGCTGGCCTTTGACGCGGATTACAGGATCACTGCCTATCGCGTACGAACGCGGTGCAATCTGGGCGCCTATAACAGCCATTTTGCACAGGCGATCCAGACCAATCTGTTCAGCCGGGTGATGATGGGGGTCTACGACGTCCAGAACGTGTGGCTGCAGGTCGAGGGCTATTACACCAACACCACGCAGGTCGATGCCTATCGCGGGGCGGGGCGGCCCGAGGCGATCTACGTTCTGGAACGTGTCATCGACCGCGCCGCACGCGAGCTTGGCATCGATCCCTGGGAGTTGCGGCGGAAAAACTTCATCCGGCCCGAGGCGTTTCCGTACAGGACCGCGACGGGGGAGACCTATGATGTGGGCGCGTTCGACATGGTTCTGGGCCGGGCGCAGGATCAGGTTCAGGGGTTCGAGGCGCGAAAGGCGGCGGATCTTGAACGTGGCCTGCTGCGGGGGCAGGGCCTGTGTTACTATATCGAAAGTATTCTGGGCGATCCTTCGGAAGGGGCGAAGGTTGAGTTCAATTCGGATGGCACGGTAAGCCTTTTTGTCGGCACGCAATCGAACGGGCAGGGGCACGAGACGGCCTATGCCAGCTTTTTGTCGGATCAGACCGGCATCCCGATGGACCGGATCAGGGTGGTGCAGGGCGACAGTGACCGGATCGGGCAGGGAGGCGGCACCGGCGGGTCGCGTTCAGTCACCACGCAGAGCCATGCAACGCTTGTCACGGTTGATCAGATGGTTGCCGCATTCATGCCCTATCTGGCGGCTAAGATGGGGGTGAAGGAGGATGAGGTGAGCTTTGATCACGAAACCTTCCGTGCCGCCGGGTCGAATCTGACCCCGACGCTGCTGGAGGCTGCGGCGATGGCGCGCGAGGATGGTCGCAAAGACCTGCTGAGCCATGCGGCGCGGGCGAAACTGCCGGGGCGCAGCTATCCCAACGGGGCGCATGTTGCCGAGGTTGTGATCGATTCCTTCACCGGCCTCGTGACCGTCGACCGCTATACGGTCGTCGATGATTTTGGTAACCTGATCAACCCGATGCTGGCCGAGGGGCAGGTGCATGGCGGGGTGGCACAGGGGATCGGACAGGCGCTGTGCGAGCATGTGGTGCATGATGCGGACGGGCAACTGCTCACGGCAACGTTCATGGACTATGCCTTGCCACGGGCCGTTGACGTACCCATGATTCAGTTTACCTCGGTTCCGGTTCCGTCGACGGCCAACCCGATGGGGATGAAGGGCTGTGGCGAGGCCGGAACGGTGGGGGCGCTGGCCGCGGTCGCAAACGCGGTTCAGGATGCGCTCTGGGACTGCGGGGTGAGACAGGCCGATATGCCGTTCACGCCGCACAAGGTTTGGGATTTGCTGACACATGGTTCTGTCGCGGCTAAGTAGGAAAATTCTGGGATGGCTCGGGCGGCCGCTGCGGTCGGAGCATTCCAAGGAGACGCGGCATCGCGAACCGCAGGCGCATGTGATCATTCTGGACGGCACCATGTCGACGCTGGAGCCGGGGCACGAAACCCATGCGGGCCAGGCCTATCGGCTGTGCTGCGAGATGGGTGGGCGGGTATCGGTGTTCTATGAGTCCGGTGTTCAGTGGAAAAGCTGGAAGACCACGCCGGACGTGATGATGGGACGGGGCATCAACCGGCAGATCCGGCGTGCCTATGGCTATCTCGCATCGCGGTACAAACCCGGCGACAAGATCTATCTGATCGGCTATTCGCGCGGCGCCTATGGGGTGCGCAGCCTTGCGGGGGTCATTCAGATGATCGGGCTGCTCAGGGCCGAGCATGCGACCGAAAGAAACATCAAGCAGGCCTATCGCCACTATGAATGCAACGTGTTCGGCACCCATGCGGCTGAATTCCGGCACCGGTTCTGTCACGAAGAGATCACCATCGAGATGATTGGCGTCTGGGATACGGTCAAGGCGCTGGGCATGCGTTTGCCGCTGCTGTGGCGCTGGGCTGAGGAGCGGCATGCGTTCCACAACCACCAGTTGGGCTCCAGCGTGCGCCACGGTTATCACGCGCTGGCGCTGGATGAAACGCGCGAGGTTTTCATGCCCGTTTTGTGGGACACATCGGCGGATTTCGAAGGGCATGTGGAACAGGTCTGGTTCCGGGGCACCCATGGGGATGTCGGCGGCCAGCTTGGCGGGTACGAGGCGGCGCGGCCGCTGGCAAATATCTCGCTGGTCTGGATGCTGGATCGGGCCGAAGAGCATGGATTGCCGCTGCCCGAGGGATGGCGCCGGCGGTTCCCGACCAATCCTGCTGCGCCGTCTGCCGGGACATGGCGCGGCTGGGGCAAGATATTCCTTTTGCGCAGCCACCGTACCGTGGGTGCCGACCGGTCGGAGCGGTTGCATGAAAGCGTCCGGCCCGAGACCCTGCCGAACTGGGCACATGTGCCCGAGGCACACTCACACCCGGCGCAATAGGTGCCGTTCAGCCGCGCGGCAGGTTCAAAACGATACAGGTGGTCGAGCCGGTTGCGTAAAGCCGCCCATCCTCGATGCCGCGGATTTCGCCATGCGCCACGCCGGTCGAGCGGCCGACGTGATCGGTCACGCCGACGCATTCGATTTCGGTGCCCAGAGGAATGCCGCGCAGGATGTTGATCTTGTATTCGAGCGTCGTATAGGCCGCACCACGGGGAACGCAGGACTGAACGGCGCAGGCCATGGCACTGTCGAGCAAGGTGCCGTACCAGCCGCCGTGAACCGAGCCGAGCGGATTGCAGACCTCCATCGTGGGCGTTCCGCGAAAGGCGACGCGGCCTTCCTCGGCAGCGTAGAGTTCGTATCCCAGCGTTCTGGCGATGGGGGGCGCGGGCAGCTTGCCCTCGAGCATGCCCTGAAGGAATTCCAGCCCGGACATGGTGGCCATATCCGCTGGCCCCAGAAGTTCGTTGAAGTCTTTGGCGTAATACATGCGTCTGCGTTCCCTCGGGGTGTCCGGGGAACGCTAGCAGTCAGGTTTTTGCGGGCAAGGTTTACGCCACGTTCTGCAGTTCAACCTTTGGTGTGACGCCAAGTGCGTGGCACACATCGCGGGTCAATTCGGGGCGGTTCAGCGTATAGAAGTGCAGCTTGTCGACGCCGCCCTCGATCAGGTCGGTGCACAGCTCGGTGCACAGTACTGTCGCCAGCAGGTCTTCGCGGTTGTCGCGCATCGCCTTTTCAAAGGCATCCTCGACCCAGGCCGGGATGTTGGCGCCGCAGCGGCGGGCGAAACTGCGCGCGCCTTTCCAGTTCTCGATGGGCAGGATGCCCGGCGTGATCTGCTTGTCGATGCCCGCCTTGGCGCAGGCGTCGCGGAAGCGGAAAAATGTCTCCGCCTCGAAGAAGAACTGGGTCAGCGCCTCGTCGGCGCCGGCGTCCAGCTTGGCCTTGAGCCAGTCGACATTGGCGTCATGGCTGTCGGCTTCGGGGTGCTTGTCGGGATAGGCGCCAACACGGATGGTGAACTTGCCGGTATCTGCCAGCGCCTCGATCAGTTCGACTGAATGGGCAAAACCGCCGGGATGGGGTTCGAACCGGCCCTCGCCCGCCGGTGGGTCGCCGCGCAGGGCGACGATGTCGGTCACGCCGACCTCGGCAAAGCTGTCGGCGATGGCCAGAGTTTCCTCTTTGGTCGCGCGAACGCAGGTCAGATGAGCCGCCACGTTCAGCCCCGAGGTCTTGTGCAGCGTGGACACCGCATCGCGGGTCAGTTCGCGGGTGGTGCCGCAGGCACCGTAGGTGACCGAGACGAATCGCGGGTCGAGCGGAGCGAGTGTGTGCACGGTATCCCAAAGGCGGAAAGAAGCCTCGAGGGTTTTGGGCGGAAAGAACTCAAAGGAGACTTTTGGCGCGGTCATCAGTTTTCTCATCGCTAAGAATTTGATCCCTTGTTGCATGGTACGCTTTGTGAGACAAACTCATATTACTCAAGAACAACATGAGTCACTTTGTAGAATGCACATCGAATTTCGCCATCTCCGCACCATCAAGGCCATTCATGAGTGCGGCGGCCTGGCCCGTGCGGCGGATCAACTGAACATCACGCAGTCGGCTTTAAGCCATCAGATCAAGGGGTTGGAGGATCAGGCGGGGGTCGAGCTGTTTCTGCGGCGGTCCAAGCCGATGAAACTGTCGGCGGCGGGGCTGCGCCTGTTGCGGCTGGCCGAGCAGATCCTGCCGCAGGTCGAGGCGATGCAGGCCGAGTTTTCGTCGCTGCGCGACGGGCGTACGGGACGGATGCATATCGCCATCGAATGTCACGCCTGTTTCGAATGGCTGTTCCCGGTGCTGGAGGCGTTTCGCAAGACATGGCCGGATGTGGATGTGGACATCCGGCCCGGTCTGGCCTTTGACGCGCTGCCCGCGCTGCAGAAGGAGGAGGTCGATCTGGTGGTGTCCTCGGATCCTGAGGACCTGCCGGGGGTCGAGTTTGTGGAACTGTTCGACTATGATCCGGTGTTCGTGGCGGCGTCGTCCCATCCGCTGGCCGAAAAACCGTTCATAGAGGCCGAGGATTTCCGGGGGCAGACCCTGATCACCTATCCGGTGGAGCGCACGAGGCTGGATGTGTTCAGCCAGTTGCTGATCCCGGCGCGGGTGGAGCCGGCGGCGATCCGGCAGGTGGAGCTGACGGCGGTGATCCTGTTGCTGGTGGCGTCGAACCGGGGCATTTCGGTGCTGCCGGACTGGGTCGTTCGCGAGGTGAAATACAACTCGGACTATGTCACGCGGCCCCTTACCAGCGATGGTATAACCCGGCGGCTTTATGCGGCGGTGCGCTCGGAGGACCTGGAAAAACCGTTCGTTCAGGAACTGGTGAAACTGGCGCGCAGCGAGGCGCGCAAACTGCAGGCGCAATAGGGCGCAAACCGGGGGGCAGCTATGCGCATCATGCCCCTTGGCAAGCCCGCCTTGCCCCAGTATACGCGCGGTTTGACCGGACAGGAGCCCCACGACAATGAATGGCAGTGCGAATCTCAACATCATGATCAAGGCCGCGCGCAAGGCGGGCCGTTCTCTGGTCAAGGATTTTCGTGAGGTCGAGAACCTGCAGGTGTCGATGAAAGGGGCGGGGGATTTCGTTTCGAAGGCCGATATCGCCGCCGAGAAGATCCTGAAAGAGGAACTGATGGGCGCGCGCCCGACCTATGGCTGGCTGGCCGAGGAAGGTGGCGGGATCGCAGGCGAAGATCCGACCCGGCGCTGGATCGTCGATCCGCTGGACGGGACCACCAATTTTCTGCACGGGCTGCCGCACTGGGCGATCTCGATCGCGCTGGAGCACAAGGGCAAGATCGTGTCGGGCGTGATCTATGATGCCGCCAAGGACGAGATGTTTTTTGCCGAAAAGGGCGAGGGCGCGTGGATGAACGACATGCGCATTCGCGTTTCGGGCCGGCAGCGGATGATCGAATCGATCTTTGCCACCGGTCTGCCGTTTGGCGGGCGGTCCGATCTGCCGGCAACGCTGCAGGATCTGGCGCGGCTGATGCCGGCTTGCGCCGGGGTGCGGCGCTGGGGTGCGGCGGCGCTGGACATGGCCTATGTGGCGGCGGGCCGGTACGAGGGTTTCTGGGAACGTCGTCTGAACGCCTGGGATCTGGCAGCGGGCATCATCATCGTGAAAGAGGCGGGCGGGCTGTGCGAGCCGCTTGACCCCAAGGGCAGCATCTTGTCGGATGGTGAGGTGATCTGTGCCAACGAGCCGATTTTCGACCATTTCGCCAAGGTGATCCGGGGCTGATCCGCAAAAACCGATGCTGGGCATCGGTGCCTCCTGCGGGAGTATTTTCGAAAAGATGAAGCGGCGGGGGCGACCTAGCGGTCTGACGGGTGGTTGACGCCGTCGGTCCACGGAATCGGGCCGTGGGTGCGGGGATTGCCGCCCTCGATACAGCCCAGGTTGACGCCGCATTCGGCCGGGTTTGTGCGTCGCTGGTGATAGACATAGATGCCGCAGGTCTTGCAGAAATGGTGTTTGGCCGTATGCGTGCCCCAGGTGTAGAGCGTCAGGTTGTCGGCGCCTTTCAGAACCTTGAGCGAAGCGGCGATGGCGGTGACGGCGGCAGCGCCCCGGCGGATGCAGAAGGAGCAGTCGCAGCGGGTAGCCGAAGCGAGGCCCTGCGGGAACTCGGCCTCGATCTCGACAGCGCCGCAATGGCAGGTGGCTTTCAGGCGGGTCATCGGCGGGGCACCTTTGGAATGCGGGATCGGGACAGTTTGTAAGCGTGTTCGGGGTGGGGCGGCTGACCGTGCGTGCGCTGCCAATAGTGGCGTCCGCCGCGCCTGAGCCAGAGCGGGATGCAGAAGACCAGCCCGATCACGAAGCCGCCCGAATGCGCCCAATAGGCGACGCCTCCGTGATCGGGGTCGGAGGCGAGGCTGCCGAGGAACTGCATGCCCAGCCACACGCCCAGCATGATGAAGGCCGGGATCGTGATGATGCGGACATAGACGATCAGGATCAGCAGGATATCGACGCGCGCCCGGGGAAACAGCAGCAGGTAGCCGCCCATGACACCGGCGATGGCCCCCGATGCGCCGACGGTGGGCACCAGCGAGCCCGGCGCCGAGACCACATGCGCCAGCCCTGCCGCAATGCCGCTGGCGAGGTAGAAAATCAGGAACGGCACATGGCCCATCTCGTCTTCGAGGTTGTCGCCGAAGATCCAGAGGAACAGCATGTTGCCCGCCAGATGCATCCAGCCACCATGCAGGAACATCGAGGTGACCAGCGTTTGCAGGCCATAGCCGTCGGCCACCCGCGCCGGAATGACGGCATAGTCGAAGAAAAAGCGGGTGAGCAGCCGGTCATTGTCCATGATGCTCACATAGCTGAGGAAAATCAGGACATTGGCGGCGATCAGGGCGTAGACGACATAAGGCGTGCGCCCTGACGGGTTGTGGTCGCGTATCGGTATCATGGGGGGACGCTGGGCCTTTCGTGGCCCAGCGTCAAGTCAGGTTATGCCGCACCTCCCAGGAGTGCCGCGTTGCCGCCCGCGGCGGTGGTGTCGACGCAGACATGGCGTTCACCCACCACGCGGGCGCGGTCGGGCTTGCCGGGGATGAGCGGCAGGATCGGGCCGGCGCGTCGGGCCAGGTGACGCTCTATCTCGCGCCCGGTCTCATCGTCGCCCCACCACAGGACGCCCGAGATGCCCTGGATATGTTCGAGCTTGTGCAGGTCGAGCGCGCCGGTGGCGCAGATCGCGGTGCCGCCCTGGGCAAAGACACTTTCGGCTTGCTGGCGCACCGTGTCGGCGTCGGGGCCGAGGCACAGGAGCGGTTCGCGCGGGATTTCACTGAGCCGGTTCGACTCGCCGGTCGGGCCGGGCAGCGTGTGGGTTTTTACCGCCGCCGGTGTGCCGGTCGGCCTGGGCAGATCCGCCATGACGGTAGCCCACGCCGCGCCGCCATTGCGGCGGTCGGGGGCGCAGAAGCGGGCCAGATAGTTCGGGCCGCCCGCCTTGGGGCCGGTGCCCGAGAGCCCCTCGCCGCCGAAGGGCTGGCTGCCAACGATGGCGCCGATCTGGTTGCGGTTGACATAGATGTTGCCCGCATGCACCGCTTCGGTCACGTGCTGCACGCGGTCGTCGATGCGGGTTTGCAGACCGAAGGTCAGGCCATAGCCGGTGGCGTTGATATCGGCGATGACATTGTCGATTTCATGCGATTTGAACCGGGCCACGTGCAGGACCGGGCCAAAGATTTCCTCTTCCAGCGCGGCAATGCCGGGGATCTCGATCATCGTGGGGGCGATGAAGGTGCCCTGGGGCGGTGTGGCCAGTTCTTTCAGGACGCGGCCTTCGGTGCGGGCCTTGGCCACGTGATCGGCGATGCCCTGACGCGCGCCTTCGTCGATGACGGGGCCGCAATCTGTGGAAAGGTTCCAGGGGTTGCCGACCTTGAGTGCGTCCATCGCGCCCTGAAGCATGGTCAGCACGTCATCTGCGATGTCTTCTTGCAGATAGAGGCAACGCAGGGCGGAACAGCGCTGGCCCGCAGACTGGAAGGCGCTTTCGATCACAGCCTGTACCGCCTGTTCGGGCAGGGCGGTGCTGTCGACGATCATGGCGTTGAGGCCGCCGGTTTCGGCGATCAGCGGTGTGCCGGGGGTCAGGTTTTCGGCCATCGCCTTGCGGATGCGCAGGGCGGTGGCGGTCGAGCCGGTGAAGGCCACACCGTTCACCCGCGGGTCCGAGGTGATCGCCGCGCCGACGGTGCTGCCACGGCCAGGCATCAGTTGCAGCGTGGCACGGGGCACGCCCGCCTCGTGCATCAGTTGCACCGCGCGGTGGGCGATGAGCGGGGTCTGGTCAGCGGGTTTGGCCAGCACGGCGTTGCCTGCGGCAAGCGCCGCCGCGACCTGTCCGGTAAAGATGGCCAGCGGGAAGTTCCACGGGCTGATGCAGGTGAAGATCCCGGCGGGTTTGGCCGTCGGTGCGTTGGCGCCGTAGTAGCGCAGGAAATCCACTGCCTCGCGCAGTTCGGCCACGGCGTCGGGGATGGATTTTCCGGCCTCGCGGGCGAGGATGGCAAAGATTTCGCCAAAATGCGCCTCGTACAGGTCAGCGGCCCTGTTCAGGATCGCGCCGCGTTCGGCGGGCGTGGCCTCCCACGTGTTGGCCGAGGCCAGCGCCAGTTCGATATCTTCGGGGCTGCACATGGAAACGGTGCCGATGACGCCGCCGTCATTGGGGTTGGTGACGTCCTTGGAGGCTTCGGGCGCAGCAGCGTCCGCCAGCAGGGGAGCGGCATTCCACTGGTGCGTCAGCCACGGGGCGCGGGCCTTTTCGATCTGGTCGAGAGTGGGTACATGATGCAGGTCGAAGCCCTTGGAGTTGACCCGCTCGGGGGCAAACAGCTCGGGGCCTTTGGGCAGGTTCTTTGCGGGTTTCTGAACGGTGTCGAAGGGATCGGCGGCGACCTCTTCGGGGGGAACGTTTTCGTCGACGATCTGGTTGACGAACGAGCTGTTGGCGCCGTTTTCCAGCAGGCGGCGCACCAGATAGGCCAGAAGGTCGCGATGCGCGCCGACGGGCGCATAGATGCGGCAGCGGGTGTTCTGGCGGTCTTTCACCAGGCTGTGCAGGGTTTCGCCCATGCCGTGCAGACGCTGAAATTCGAATGGCTGTCCGTCCTGCGCCATGTGCAGGATTGCCGAAACGGTGTGTGCGTTGTGGGTGGCGAACTGTGGATAGATGCGGTCGGTCATGCCCAGCAACTTGCGGGCATTGGCGATGTAGGAGATGTCGGTTGCTGCCTTTTGGGTGAAGACGGGGAAGCCGTCGATGCCGGCAACCTGCGCGCGCTTGATCTCGGTATCCCAATAGGCGCCCTTGACCAGTCGCACCATCAGCTTGCGGTCGTGGCGTTCGGCCATCTCGTAGAGCGTGTCCAGAACCAGCCCGGCGCGGGGGCCGTAGGCCTGCACCACGATGCCGAAGCCGTCCCAGCCCGCAAGCGCCGGTTCGGCCATGACCTCTTCGATCACCTGCAGCGACAGCGACAGGCGGTCGGCCTCTTCGGCGTCCACGTTCAGGCCCATTCCGGCGGCCTTGGCCAGCAGCGCCAGCGCGCGCAGGCGGGGTACCAGCTCGTCCATGACGCGTTTTTCCTGCGCCACCTCATAGCGGGGATGCAGGGCCGAGAGCTTGACCGAGATGCCGGGGTTTTCGCGGATGTCCTTGTGGGTGCAGGCCTCGGCAATGGCGGCAATGGCGCGCGAATAGGACAGGTGATAACGGGCGGCATCCTTTTCGGTGCGCGCGGCCTCGCCCAGCATGTCGTAGGAATAGGTGTAACCCTTGGATTCCATCCCGCTGGCGCGTTTCATGGCGGACTGGATGGTCTCGCCCAGCACGAACTGACGACCCATTTCCTTCATCGCGCGACCCACGGCGGTGCGGATCACCGGCTCGCCCAAACGCTTGATCGCGCCGCGCAGGGCACTGACCGGGGCGGCCTTGCGTTCATCCAGCACCTTTCCGGTCAGCATCAGCGCCCAGGTTGAGGCGTTGACCAGCGACGACGAGGAATGGCCCAGATGCTTGCCCCAGTCCGACGGCGCGATCTTGTCTTCGATCAGCGCGTCGATAGTGTCGGCATCGGGCACGCGCAGCAACGCCTCGGCCAGGCACATCAGGGCGATGCCTTCGTCGGTCGACAGGCCGTATTCGGCCAGAAACACCTCCATCAACCCCGGCGCTGTGCTGGAGCGGATGTCGCGCACCAGCTGAGCGGCAGAGCCACAGATGGCGGTGCGGTCGGCGGGGGTCAGGGCCGCCTGTTTGGTCAGGGCGGCCAGAATGTCGGATTGATCGGCATAGGTCTGGCTGTCGATCAGCAAGCGCAGGTCGTGTTTCATGGTTTCTCCGGGCGTTTTGCGTAGTATACCGCGAGATATACGGGACAATCGCCCGAAGAGTTGCTAATAATGGTTCAATGACCTGATTTTTGGACGCAATTCGATGCAAAACGACTTGCCTGACCTGGACCGCTTCGACCGTGCCATTCTCAAGGCACTGGCCGGGGACGGGCGAATCTCGGTTGCCGATCTGGCGCGGCGGATCGGCCTTTCGAAATCGCCGACGCAGGCGCGGCTGAAGAAACTGGAAGCGGACGGGATCATCACCGGCTATCGCGCGCTGATCGATCCGATCCGGCTGGGGCTGGATCACGTGGCCTTTGTCGAGGTGCGCCTGACGGATACCCGCGAAAAGGCGCTGGCCGAGTTCAACGCGGCGGTGCGCAAGATCGGAGAGGTCGAGCAAGCCCATATGATTGCCAGCAATTTCGACTATCTGCTCAAGGTGCGCACACGGTCGATGTCGGAATATCGCGCAGTGATGGCCGAGAAGATTTCCTCGTTGCCGCATGTGTCCAGCACCTCGACCTTCGTGGCGATGGAAGCGGTGAAAGAGGCGGGTTTGCTGGGCTCGCTCGAAAATGTGAGTTGACGCGGACGTGAGTTGCGTCAGCATTGGGTCATGAAACGCTTTCTTTCCGTGCTTGTTGCGCCCGCCTTTGCCGCCAGCGCCGTGCTGGCAGAAACCTGTCCTGACGCGCCCGACCATTCCGAGGGGTTGGGGCGGTTGATCGCCGAGATACAGAATGCGCCGAACGAGACCGAGGCGCGGACCATCTCGAACCAGATGTGGGAGTTCTGGGCGGATGCGCCGAACGAGCAGTCGCAGGCGATTCTGGATCGCGGCATGTCGAAGCGCGAGGCATGGGATCTGCTGGGCGCACGCGAGGATTTCGACCGGTTGATCGATTATTGCCCGGACTATGCCGAAGGGTACAATCAGCGCGCCTTTGTCAACTTTCTGCGGCAGGATTTCCCGGCGGCGCTTGTCGATCTGGACCGTGCCATCGAACTGTCGCCGCGCCATATCGCGGCGATCAGCGGGCGCGCGCTGACACTGATGGGCCTGCAACGGTTCGACGAGGCGCGGCGGGACATGGCCAGGGCGCTGGAGCTGAACCCCTGGCTGCCCGAGCGCGGACTGGCCGCCCCGGGCGGGCCGCTGGCGCCAAAGGGGCAGGATATCTGAAACGGTCGGAAAAAATCTTGGTGATCATCACGATATCACGTTGAGCATCTTTCCGTGACTGAGTAGAGCTTGTTCAGCCACAGGCCGATGCGGGCGTGATGGAATGGTAGACATATCGGACTTAAAATCCGAAGGCCTTGTGCCGTGTGGGTTCGAGTCCCACCGCCCGCACCAAATACTTATTAATAATGTATTTCAATAATTTGTAGGGATCGCCTTGTTTTCAGCCCACCTTTTGTGTGGCGCTTCATGCTCGATCTGTACTCTCGATCTCCTGAATTGGAAAATCCATGGTGGGTGAAGGCCAAGGGCTCCACTTTTCGTCGAGCGTCATTTTTTGATGACCTGATTCCTGGTTTCCTATTTCATCGTCGGGAACGTCGCGCACCTTCTTTGAAAAGGCACATGAAAAATTTCAACGCTTCGAACTCTTCGATCTCAGTTTGGCCTTGAGCCGTGCACGATCATCCATTCGCCGCCGCCGTTGTTGGGCACGATCCTGGCGCTGCTGGCAGCCCTCGACCTGGAACTATTGGTCAGAACACGCAGTAAGGGCTCCACATCTGATTTTGACAACATATTCGACTGAAGTTCCGCAGTGAAGGAGTGACAGCCGTTAAGGCGCAGCGGATTTTTTGTTCTCAGTTCTTGTGACGCAGGATGACGAGACCGTTCAGTTTGTTAGTGCCGAACCCAGATCCTCAACGCCGTGTTTCCGATTGCTGAACATAGGCAGGCAGCCGTGTCAGACGCGAGGCAAGCCCCGCTTCAACAAGAAAGTTCCCCTGCGCCAGCGCATTCCTTGCGAGGCAAGTTTCTCGCTGACAGTCCCTTGGTGCCAGCTTTGGTCATGTTCATCGAAACACTCAAAGTGAGGATCGAAAAATGGCTACTCAAACTCTGAAACTGAACGCCAAATCCGGCGAAAAAGACGGCAAGAACTTCTGGGACCGCTGCGGGGTGCTCTTCGTCAACACCGACGACCGCGGCAACATCACGTCGATCAACGTCAAACACAGCATGTTCCCCGACGTCGAAATGGTCGCCTTCCCGCGCCGCGATAGCCATTCAGTCACCGATTGACTGCGGTGCCGGGACGGGTGTCCCCGGAGCTGGGTGTGGATCGCTGCCAACTGGACCTCGACAAGCGTCCGTTGTTGCTTCGGTGCGGCTCCTCAGACCGGACTTTCGCTGCAAGAGCAATATCGGCAGTTGGGGGAACTGGTGCTATGCGGACGAAGCTTCCCTTTGGGACGGTCTAACTTACGTCTGCTTTTGCGGATATGGAGACTCAAATAGATCAATCGGGTGTCATTCCGAGGGCTGCAGCCTTACAAAGACACGAAAGGCTCCTAGAAGGACAACTTCATGCTGAGGCTGCGCCACAATTGACAATCGCGGTTGATTTGCGTCCGGACATTCCATTTCGTGGCGAATAACTTCGAAATTTTCACCATCTGCCGCGATCAATCCAAGGTCAGACCAATCTCCTCCAAACGAGCCAAAGGTCCGCATGTCGTTGACCAAAACCTCTGGATAACTTCGCGAAATTAAGCAAATGACGTCTTGTGCAAGGTGCAGGTTCTGACCCTCAATGACGATCCGCATCCCTTCAAGAGGATCAACAACATCGACCTCTCTATCCGAATAAACTCCCGTTGAGACCTTGGACGTGGCGACCCATGCACCATTCAAATGAGCGGACTTGGCGTACGTCGCATTCGTTTTGAGATACGATATTGAGAAACACACGGAAAAGATCAAATTTAATAATGTCAGCTTCATTTGCATGGGTTCATTGGGCTTGTGCAGTTTGATTGAGACGCTTGCGCAAATGAATATCAGACATTTGAACGACGCGCAGCATCGGTCACATCGGGCTCGGCGCCGCCATTCTCTGCGGCTGGCACCGACTGGCGGTCAGAGCCCCGAGCCGACATTGCCGCTCAGCTTAGGTGCTGCGGATGCATTCGGCAGCTTTTGGTCGATTGCAGACCACGTTCCTCAAGCTGATGAAAACGAACACTGCGGACAAAGCTGATCTTGGCTGCCGCCCTGCAAAAGTCCAAGTTGTTGGGATTGCTCAGCGGTCCAAAAAGTCGGAGATTAAACGTGTGAAAAAATCAGGTCTCTCGGCATGTAGAGCGTGAGCGCAACCTGGCACAACTGCTAACAATGTATTGGGAATTGTTTCCCAAAGCATTTGAATTTGGCTCCACGGATATGTCCGATCTTGATCGCCCCAAAGCACAAGAGTTTCCTGCCGGATCCGGCTAAGGTTCTGCTCTCCTGACCAGGATTGCATCGCTTCAAGCCCAGCATTTATGGCGGCCAGTTTGGCTTGAGCGGCGATCCCGGCGCAGTGTTCATATCCTGGCGCAGCTTCGCAATCCAGAAACCAAGTCGCTGCGATCCTACGTGCGGTGGCCGCCGGGCCGTCTTCCGCAGCGCGTTTTTTACTGTGTTCAATGGTCTCGAACCGCCCCGGCAAAACACCGACCGCGCCCGTTGCGTAAAGCACAAGACGGTCAATCCTTTCAGCCTCGCGCAAGGCAATTTCCTGAGCGATCATACCGCCCATGGAGTGACCCAGCAGATGATATTCCTCTACTCCAAGGCCGCGGAGATGCCGGACGACCCAATCCGCATATCCGCCAATACTGTCAATTGGCGGCAGATAGGCATTTGCACCGAACCCAGGCAGGTCGACTGCAATCACATCAGTATACTGCTGCAGGGCATCACGACACCCATCCCATTGTGCGCTGCCCCCCATGAAACCATGAACAAGGACAAGGGGGATCACTTTCGCTGACCTTGAACGATCCGATCAAGGATCATCGCACAGAAGAGAATGGCAAAACCTGCGAGGATACCCTGGCCCACATTGGCGTATTGCAGCGCCTCAAGGACGTCTTCGCCCAGCCCTTTCGCGCCAATAAGCGAGGCCACCACGACCATGGCCAGCGACAGCATGATTGTCTGGTTGATGCCCGCGCGAATGGAGGGGCTGGCGAGCGGCAGATCGACCTTGGTGAGAAGGTACCACTTGTTGGCGCCAAAACTGATCGCGGCTTCACGCACGCTTTCAGGAACACCGCGCAGACCCAAAACGGTAAGGCGTACCACAGGTGTCCCGCCGAAGATCATAGTGACAATCACTGCCGCTGGCTTGCCAACACCAAAAAAGGCAATCACAGGCACCATGAAGACAAAGGCAGGCATGGTCTGCATGAAATCCATAATCGGCTGGATGACAGCATAGAACCGCGGTCGGCGAGCAGAGAACATGCCCAAAGGAATGCCAATCACGATGGAAAGCAGCGCTGCAGTGCCGAGAAGCGCCAAAGTGGTCATAGCTTTTTCCCAGAAGCCGAGAAGGCCCATGTAGGCCAGAAAGGCACCAGACCATATAGCCATGCGCAACCCAGCCGTGAGCCAGGTCAACAGAACGATCAGCGAGGCCACCACAATCCAAGGCGTTTGAACCAGTGCAACCTCCATGGCATCCAGCAACCAGCGAATGGCCGCGGTGAGCCCTTCAAAGAACGCCACACTGTTGGCGACGCACCAGGCGATAAAACCCTCTACGCTGTCAATACTGGCCAGGCGGATTGAGTTGTCCGTCGGAAACTCGCTGAGAAATGAAAAACGGCCGGGGAAACTGTAGTGGATCATTGCGGTCGCGACCAACAAGATCATGAAACCCGCGCTGAAAACAATCTGACTGACCGGCATGCCAGAGCGAATGGCGCGATCTGAGAGCCAGTCAGAAAACCGGGCCTCCAGTGCCCAGTTGGCGGCCACAGCCTGTATGAGCTTAGCCACAAGCAAGATGATAACCCCGGTGAGTGCAATCGACGGACCTTGCGCGGCGAGCAGCTCTGCCTCGGCGCGGAAACCTTCAATGTTGGCCTCCAGCCCTTCGATCTGGCGCTGGATTGCGGCGGCTCGATCCGAGCCGCTTTCTTGAGCTGCAGCAAGCTGCTGGTAGCGCAAATCGAGCGTACCTTCGATCGAGGTCACACGGGCCAGCGCATCCGCTCCCAGATCTCCGAATAGGCCCCGCGCTATCTGCACAAAGCCGATTGCCTCGACGACAAGAAAGGCCAATGCCCATGACCAAAGTCCGCGTGCGCCGAACCAGATCGGACCAAAAAGCCCGGCCATCACATTGAAGGTTGCCGTAAAGCGCGCGGACGAACCGATCTTGTCGAAGTTGCGGATGTAGTAGTCGGGACTTGTGCGCACAAAGGTGCGGATATTCTCGCGGCGTTCCTCGGCGTAGGCCTGCGCGGCTTCGCTTTCTGTGTCTTCAAGGGGGTTCACACCAAGATCTTCGCTCATGACATTTCCGTCCCTTCAATCACGGTGCGCAACAGATCTGCGCGAGTGATGACACCTCTGTCTTCGCCGCCTTCGGACACCAGAACCGGCCGTTCATCGTCGATGGCTCGCGTAATTAAAGCGGAAAGCGTCTCATTGTGGTCCACCCGGTCGATGTCAGCGGGCAGCGGGCCGTGCGTGGCGAGGTAGCTGTCCAAGGGTTGCATCGCCGCATGAGCATGCACCACCTTCAGGCGCGATATCCCGGCCACGAAATCAGCAACGTAGTCATCAGCGGGATGCATGACAATGTCCTCAGCCGAGCCGATCTGCACCATTTTGCCATCACGCATGATCGCAATCCGGTCTCCTATACGGACGGCCTCATCCAGATCATGAGTGATGAAGATCGTGGTCTTTTTGAGGATTTTGGACAGCCGGATGAACTCATCCTGCAATTGTCGCCGGATCAGGGGATCAAGTGCGGAGAAGGGCTCATCCATCAATAGAACATCAGGGTTGGCCGCGAGCGCACGGGCAAGCCCCACACGTTGCTGCATGCCGCCAGAGAGTTCGTGAGCGAATTTCGACCCCCAAGCCCCCAATTCGACAATGTCGAGAATGGCGGCCGCCTGCCGCATGCGCTCGTTCTTGGCGACCTGGCGGATTTCCAGGGGCATTGCTACGTTATCAAGGACTGAACGGTGGGGCATCAGCGCAAAGTTCTGGAAGACCATCCCGATTTTTCGGTTGCGGAAAGCCTGAAGTTCCTTTGTGCCGAGCGCCATGACGTCCGTGCCTTCGATCTCGATCTTGCCGGCCGTTGGTTCGAGCAGGCGATTGAAATGGCGCACGAGTGTGGATTTGCCGCTCCCTGATAGGCCCATGATACAGAAGATCTCACCGCGTTTGACGTCGAGGCTGACATCGGCCACGCCCACCACCGCGTTGAATTCAGCAAGGACTTCAGCCTTGGTCAGCCCCCGCGCACGAATGGCTTCAAGAGCGGCCTCGGGTTTTGCCCCGAAGATTTTCCAGATGTTGGAAATTTCGATTACAGTCTCGTCGCTCATCCGCCCACCCGTGCGTGCCTTCAAGTGGGGCGGCACCGCTAGGTGCTGCCCGTTGTTTTTTGGCCTGGCTCAGAGACCCAGCATCGAATCTACGCGCTCGGAATTGGCGTTAACCCATTCGGCCGCAACTTCCTCAGCATCCCGCCCATTGGCACTGATCTCGAAGGCCAGCGAGCTCACGTCATCGGCGGTCAGGGAGAAGTTCGCGAAGAACTCCGCAATCGCCGGCGAGCGATCTGCAAGCGAGTTGGACCAGGCGATCTGCACTTCCTTCAGGGCGTCCTTGCTGGCAACCATCGACTTGTTGTACCAATCAGGATCGTCGGAGGGCTGCACCATGACGTATTTTTCGGGGTCATAAGTCGGTTCGGTCAGCATCACCACGTCGAACATGTACCAGACAGCATGCGGCTCATAACAGTAGAAGGCATATCCTTCGTTTTTGGCTATACTGTCCTTGATGCGCGCGGTCTTTACAGCTTCCTCGGCGCGGATCGGGTCGATGAAATCCAACAGGCCATAGTCGCGCACCTTTACCTCGTTCACATTGGCCGAGGCCCAGCCGGGTGCACCGATCCACATTTCACCCTTACCATTGCCATCGCTGTCCATCGCAGCCGCCACATCGGGGCGTCCAAGATCCGCGATGTCGGTGATATTCATCTCTGCGGCAAAGTCTTTGGAGACACAGAAACCCTGATTGCCCTGATAGGGGTTCGATGACAACGTCACTGTGCCGGCACCATCAACATATTGCTTGGTGAACGCTTCCTGGTTTGGCAACCATACATCTGGATGAACATCGATGTCACCCTTACCCTGATCCATCGCTTGAAAAATCGTAGCATTGTTACCAGGCACGTACTCCACCGTGCCGCCAATGCGAGTGGTCACGATCTCACCCAAGACATGAGCAATAGCCTGTGCTCCGGTCCATGTGGGAACACCGATCTTAACCTCTTCAGCGGCGAGTGGTGCGCCGAGAGCTGAAACCAAAGCCGCGCTGATCAAGTATTTTTTTAGTGTCATTTGATATCTCCTTGTTGGTTTTTTTGTATATTTTCAGGCCACGTAGCCAGGAAGTTCGAAAGTTTCGGGATAGCCAAACAGGGCTGCACTTCCGCCGGTGTGCAGAAAGACGACATTGTCCATGCCGTCGAAATAGCCTTTGCGGGTTTGGTCGATGAGACCATCCAACCCTTTACCGGAATAGACCGGGTCGAACAGAAGCCCTTCGGTGCGGGCCAACAGCTTGAGCGCGTCAATCATCCCTTTGGTCGGAAGACCATATCCTGCACCGACGTAGTCGCAGTTTGCGCGCACATTTTCGCGCGCAATGGGCGTACCCGTCTCCATATACTCGACAGTACGTACGGCCAGATCATGGACCATGCCTTCCTGTTTGTCTTGCGGGGCCCGCACGCCGATGCCCAAAAGGTGAATGTCACTTTCTAGGGCGGCAAGACCGGCGACTAATCCGGCTTGTGTGCCCGAGCTGCCGGTCGCATGTACCAGCGCATCAATTTTCAACCCGGCATTGGCGGCCTGTTCGCATAACTCGCGCGCGCAGTTCACGTAGCCCAATGCCCCGATCGGGTTCGATCCACCGCCCGGGATGATGTAAGGGTTTTTGCCTTCTGACTTCATCTGCGCAGCGCAGGCTTCCATCTCGGCGTTCATGTCTGCGCCACCGGGACGCTTGGAGACACTGGCACCATGCAATCGATCCAACAGGACGTTTCCATTCAGAATATAGTTCGGGTCATTGGAACCCGTACGATCCTCAAGCAGGATATGGCACGCAAGGCCAAGTTTTGCGGCCGCCGCTGCTGTCTGACGCGCGTGATTAGATTGCGTCGCCCCTTGCGTGATGATTGTATCTGCGCCTTTCTGGACTGCGTCAGCCATCAGAAATTCCAGCTTACGGGTCTTGTTCCCACCCGACGAGAGGCCAGTGCAATCATCCCGTTTGACCCAAAACCGAGGACCACCCAAAGCCTCGCTCAGGCGATCCATCGGCTCCAACGGCGTAGGAAGATGACCAAGCGATACCCGGGGAAATTTCGCCAGCGTCAGCGATAATTCCTTGCACATGCTCAAAACCATCTCCGGCGCGACCATCTTGTCACCGCCGGTCATCTGAATTGTCTCCGCCACCACACTCTCCCTGCTTTTGCCTACAGCCAAACACTTTCAAAAGAAAAAGAAGAAAAACAGTGCATATTTCGCAGGCTGCTCATACATTTTGTTTGGGTACTCGGGAGGTGCGGATGAATATGCTGTGGTTTGATGATGTTCTGGCCCTTCTGGAAGAGCGGAACATGACGCGGGCCGCGGCCCGCAGAAACATCACACAACCAGCGTTCTCAAGGCGTATTCGCAGTTTTGAGGAGTGGCTGGGGATTGAAGTTCTCGATCGCAAATCGAACCGGGTCGAGATCAGTCCAGCACTGGCCTCTAACGAGGCCGAAATCCGCTCTTTGATCGCAAGGCTAAATGACCTGCGCACAAAAATTGCGCAACATGACCCCACCGTTTCGATTGTGACGATCGCCGCGACACACGCATCGGTCGTCTCCACCTTCCCTGATATGGCATTGCGTGCACGTGCCACGTTCAAGGGGCTCCGTTTTCGCCTCAGGACTGCCAATCTGAACGATTGCGTCACTCTGTTCCTGCGCGGCGATACCAACATGTTGCTATGCTATGAGGCGCGAAACGTCGCCCCAATGCCGTTCGGAGCAGGCATACGTCGCGGCACTTGGGGTCACGACTACCTCGTTCCGGTCATCGGTGGCGGATTGCGGTATGCAGTGCGCGGAAACGGCGACGTGCCTTTGGATACGCCAGTGATCGTCTATCCCGAAAACAGCTATTTCGGCGAAGCATTGAACAAAAGCAAACTCCCGTTCGGAACCGCCGATTTCAGCAAAAACCCCGTTTGCCAGACGGCCTTTTCAAGTGGAGCAAAGGAAATGATCCTGAACGGTCTCGGTGTTGGTTGGCTGCCGTTCAGCATGGTGCACAAGGAAATTGAAAGCGGCGAGCTGATCTCCCTACGCAACCAACTGGGCCAGGAAAAGCTCGACGTGGTGGTCTATGCCCATCACCAGACCAAGATAGCGAAAATGTTGCTTGATTTCTGGACAAACAGGCCGTTTTCAAAGTCTTGAGCCGATAAGACGCCAATCAGCGCCAAAGACCATAGCCATCTGTCGGCACCAAATATTGACTGCTGAAAGCTGTGCGAAATTGCCGCGCTTCTCGCGGCATCCTATCCCACAGTCGTCCGGATTTCGTAAATATTCAGTGATCGCTTTGGGCTCTCGCCCGGCTTTCGCCGCACGCTAAACGAATGGCTGCTGTCGGGAAACGGGTCAAACTTTGCAAACTTGGCTTTCTATGCATAACAGCCGCACTGGCCTGCCCATGCTGCACAAGCGCTGCGGGATGTCCAGAATAGGACAGTTAGCTAAGCTGAAATTCCCTGGCACAAATACGCAATAGCCAATTGCGGAACTGCGTTACGACGCGTGAACCATCGGCTCGGTATGAGGTCAGAAGATAATACGCGTTGCCTGTTGGCAGGCTCAATTCCAGTGGCGCGACCAGATTTCCTTTGCGCCGACCTTCTTCGCCAAAAGGTCGGCGATCCATGGCCCAACCCAACCCGCTTTGTGCGGCCTGCAACGCGTTCGAGCGATTATCCATTTCGGCAATCGGTTTCCACGCAGTTTCAGTCAGACCCGCTGCGGAAAACCAGAGGCCCCATTCGTTTACATGATGCCGGCTTCGGATCAACGGTTCGGACAGCAACTCTTCGGGCGATGGAACTGATCCTCGCGCCGACAGGTAATCAGGGGAACAAACTGGTTGTATCACCTCGTCAAACAGTTTGATACAACGGGCCTCCTGCGGCGGTTTGTCTGCATAAACAATGGCCATGTCGATATCGCTGCCACTCAGTGTGATTTCCTCGGGCATCGTGATGATATTGATCTTCACGTTGGGGGCAGCTTCGCGCAGGTTAGGCAGCTTTGGGATCAACCACATATTCGCCAGTGACTGGTACATATGGACCGAAACAGACTGGTCGCTTTTTTTGTCCGTGTATTTCGCAAAAGCCGCATCAAGCGTGTCCAGCGCCTGACGTATCGGTTCGTACAAGGCCTTGCCTTCTGCCGTCAGTTCAGCCGCCTGGTTGGTTCCGCGTTCCAGCAAGGTCGTGCCAACAAATGCCTCCAGAGATCTTATCTGATGGCTAATCGCAGAACCGGTGATATTGAGTTCCTGAGCGGCTTCTACATTGCGCCCTAGCCGGACAACGGCCTCGAAGGCGCGGATCGCGGCAAAGGGCGGAATCTTGCGTGACATCTGACTACCTGAACTTGCGGTGACAAACGGACCCTAAGGTGAATTTTCAGCGGCTCCCAGCGCTTTCAGCTCAGAGTTTCGTGGTACACAAGGCCAATAGGCGTTTCAGTTCAGGCGCTGATAGATGATCAAACTGCGCTGACAGATCATGGATTTCGGTGGCCCGTTCCTTGCCCAAAACCGGATCAGCCAGCAGATGGAATTTCTCAGTGATCTGACTGTCGCTCAGCGGATTATCTGCATCACCGCGCGGGGTGCGGGGATTGTCTTCGATCCGGCGACCGTCGTTGAGTACAATCGTTACCTGCGCCCAACGCTTTTCGATGCTAATGCGGGTCATTTCCGCGTCGTCGATAAGTTGGGTTGCCCGACTGATGCGCAGGATATCCGGGTCGCGCAGGGCCCCATCGGTCAATTCCGGCACGCCAACCTGACCACGCACGATCATTGCAGCCACTGGAAAGGCGATGGCATAGGCGAATTCATCCTGATTTTGCGGCTCATGCCCGGCCAGACGGGTGGCATAGTGGAAGGTGCGGATTTCGACGCTTTCCACCTGCTCATGGGTAAACCCATGCTCGGCCATCATGTCATGCACGGCATCCAGCGAGGGATGCGCCCAGCGGCAACAAGGGTAGGCTTTGTAGTGGGTATGATCGATCAAGCGCCAACCCTGTCCCAGATCGGACCAGAATTCAGCCCCGTCCTCGCCTTCGCAGGTTAGCGCGGGTGCGCCTGTAAACCCCTCCATCGCCAGATAGGCCGCTGTTACGCCCGAAGGTGCACCCCAGCCGACCCCGTCGCGCAGCATGGTCGGGTGGTCAATACAGCGCATCATCTGGCTGCGAGGCCCATGATATTCGCCGATGCCAGCTGCGTGGCGGATCTGTTCCGCGCTGCCACCCAGCAGTTTCGCCCCGGCGCCGGCCACGCCGACGGCGGTCCAGGACCCTGAGGTATGATAGTCGGCGCAGGTGGCGTGCTGCACCAGACCCGCGCGGTATGAGATTTCATAGGCAGCAGCGAGGATTTCAGCAAAGCGCTTGCCGTCAATATCCTGATTGCTGGCCTGCGCCATGGCGATCAGTGCCGGAAAGATGGCGGAACCCGCATGGCCCTTGCAGGGGGTCGTCCCGTCATGTGCGTCGATGCTGTCTATGGTAAAGGCCCCAGCCATGGCAGCCCCGACGGGGCTGACCGACCGACCATCCATCAGCATGCGCGCCCCACCGGCACTGCCCGCACCAAAAATCAACGGTGCGGTGCGCCGGGCAATCCCTGACAATTCGGTCGTGGCCCCCACGGCGGCGACGCCCATTGTGTCGGTGAATGAGCGGCGCAAGGTCCACAGCGCCGCTTCAGGCAGATCGTCATAGCTCAGCTCGGCGGCGAATTGATCGAATCTGGGGGGCATCAGCTCAGCCTCTCGATGGCGGTTTTCATTCGGTTGACCCCTTCGACGATATTGTCTTCCGAGGTTGCGATCGACATACGGAAAAACGGATCGCAGGAGAACCCCGGACCGGGCACGACAACTGCCCCATGATCCATCAGATAGGCTGCCAGATCGGTTGAGTTGTTCAGCTTCGCGCCATCCGGTGTCGCGAGACCTAAAAGCGCTCCGCAATCGGGCATCAGATAGAACGCACCGCCTGGTTTCTGTGTGGTCAAACCTTCAATCTGGGCCAGCCCGGCCAGGGCCACATCCCGGCGGTGCTGATAGGTGGCGCACCAGTCTTTCAGGAAATCCTGCGGCCCTGTCAGCGCGGCCACGGTAGCGGCCTGAGAGACCGAGCATGGCCCGCCATTGGTCTGACTGAACAGGCTGCGAATACCGCCTGTCCACCAATCCGGCCCGCCCGCATAGCCGATGCGCCAGCCGGTCATGGCATAGGATTTCGACACACCGTTAACGGTAAGGATACGATCTTGCAGATCGGGCACAGTGGCCGCCAGCGTCGCAAACTCAGCCCCGTCAAAGATAATATGTTCATAAAGGTCATCAGAGATCACATTGACATGGGCGTGCCTGCGCAGAACCTGTGCCAGCGCCTCCAGCTCGACCGCCGAATAAACCGCGCCAGTCGGGTTCGATGGCGAACAGAGCATCAGCAACCGGGTACGGGGCGTGATTGCACCCTCCAGCGCCTCGGGCGTCAGCTTGAATGCCGTCGCAGCCGTATCGACCAGCACAGGAGCACCGCCCACCGCCTGCACCATCCCCAGATGCGAAGCCCAGAGTGGCACCGGCAAGATCATCTCATCCCCTGCGTTTAACACCGCCTGAATGGCCGAGGCCAAAAGGGGTTTCGCGCCCGAGCAGACGATGATTTCCGAAGTGGTGAATGCCAGCCCGTTGTCGCGCTGGAATTTCTCGATCACAGCCGCTTTGACCGCACCGGTGCCATCGGTGGGGGTATAGCGTGTCTCGCCCGCGCGGATGGCCGCAACCCCGGCCTCGCAGATATGGACGGGGGTGTCGAAATCTGGCTCGCCCACAGAAAAATCGATCAGATCGGCCCCGGCTTGCCGCAGCTCATAGGCTTTGTTGAAAACGCCAATAATGGGCGATGGGGGAAGGGCATCGACGAGGCTTGACAGCATCAGGACGCCTCCGCCAGATCGGCCAGCGTCAGGTTGGGGCCGAGGCTGTCCGGTCCCACCAGAATGTGGATAACGGCGGCCTTGCCCAAGGCCCGCGCACGTTCCAGTGCAGGCGCAAATTCAGCGGTGGTTTCCACCCGCTCGCCATGAGCGCCATAGCCCTGCGCCACGACGGCGAAATCGGGGTTGGTCAGCGATGTGCCCGACACACGGCCCGGGTGCTTGCGTTCCTGATTGGTGCGGATCGTGCCGTATGAGCCATTGTCGACGATGATGAAAATAGGATCGAGGCCGTACTGTACCGCCGTCGCCAGCTCCTGCCCGTTCATCAGGAAATCACCATCACCTGCGATGTAAACGGCTGGTGCATAGGGTCGCGCCACCTTGGCCGCCACCGCTGCCGGAACCCCCATGCCCATTGCGCCCGAAATCGGCGCAAGAGCGCCCAGAAACTGACGGTAGTTGAAGTGGATATTGGGCCAGTCTGCGGCGTTGCCCGCGCCTGTGGTCATGGTGGTCTCATCGGGCAGCGTAGTGTTGAGCACGCGCATCACCTCGGCCATATCGACCGGGCCGCGCTGTGCTGGCAGTGACCGCATCGCCTCATAATCCGCACGCGCCTGCGCGGGAGAGTGCCGCTTGGCCACCGGCAGCAGAGCCAGTGATTTCGCCGCCTCGTTCGGGTCGGCCAGAATGGGCAAATCGGCATGATAAAGCCGCCCCAGATCTTCGGCCCCCGGCAGGATATGAACCAGTTTACAGGCTGGTTGCGGGGCCTTGATCAGGCTGAATTTCAGCGTGGTGCCATCGTTCAGCCGTGCACCCAGTGCAATCACCAGATCGGCGGATTTGGCATATTCATTTGGCATCGGATTGCCGCCAAAGCCCAGGTTGCCGATGAAATTCGGATGGTCATGGGGAAACAGCCCCTGCCTGCGAAACCCAACCGCGACCGGCAAGCCGTGATCCTCGGCAAATCGAAGAGCGGCGGTGTGCCCGTCCTCGGTCCAGCAGGTGCCGCCCAGCAAAAGCAGGGGGCGTTCGGCCTGCGCCAGCAGGTCAGCCACCTGCTCCATATCCGCAGGGGAAGGTGACGGAGGGGTCAGCTTGATTGCGGGCAGATCGGGCGTGTCGGTTGGTTCGGCCAGCATATCCTCGGGCAAGGCCAGCGCCACTGGACCGGGCCGCCCGGACAGCGCCGTGCGGAAAGCACGGTTGAGATATTCTGGAATGCGGGCGGGATCGTCGATTTCGGCCACCCATTTGACCATATGACCCAGATAGCGGCGATAATCGACCTCCTGAAACGCTTCTTTGTCACGATGGGCGCGTGGGATCTGCCCGATCAGCAGGATCAGCGGGGTCGAGCCCTGCTGGGCGGTATGCACCCCGATCGAGGCATTGGTCACCCCCGGACCCCGGGTGACAAAACACACACCCGGCTTGCCGGTCGCATCCGAGTAAGCCGCCGCCATGAAGGCCGCGCCGCCCTCTTGCCGGGTGGTGTAGTATTTCAGCGTGTTCGAGCAATCATGCAGCGCATCCAACGCGGCCAGATAGCTTTCGCCGGGCACGCCAAATATGGCTTCGACCCCGTTGACCCGCAGCATATCGATCAGCACCTGTCCGCCTGTCCGCATGGCGATCACTCCTCTCGTTCCGTATTCATTCTTTGCCAACCTTAAGTTTGGCTGGAAATTGAAAATCTCGCACCGGGGCTGAAGCGAATTCACCCCGAAAACCGGTATTGCCCGGTAAAGCAATGGGCCACCGGTCCGGTCATCTCGGCCACCTCGTCAGACCGGATGCGGATTGTGACTTTTCCGGCGGGCATTTGAACCTGAACCTCTGACTGGTCGGTGCGGCCCGATAGCCGCGCCGCCTGCACCGCCGCACAGGCACCCGAGCCGCAGGCTGTGGTCAGAACGCCGGGGCGTTCATAAACTGACAGCCGCATCTGGGATGGGGACAGCATCTGAACCAGACCCACATTAACACTTTCGACAAAAATCGGGTTGGCCATGATGTCCGGGGCCAAGGCTGTCAGATCCACTGCATCCAGATCGTCCGTGAAATACACCACATGAGGATTGCCGATGCTTACGCCCACCGGGTTTTGCAGCGGCCCGTTACCCACGGGCAATGCCATCATGTCTTGCGGTGTACTCAGTGGCATCGCCTGCCAGTCCTGCGTCAATGCCCCCATCTCCACCTGCACCAGATGATCCCCGCGGCGCCTGGCGCGCAGAGGGCCAACCCTGGTGGACAGGGTGATCTCGTCAGCCCCGGCCTCCTCCAGCAGCAACCAGGCCACGCAGCGGGTGGCGTTGCCGCAGGCCTGCACCTCGGTCCCGTCGATGTTGTAGATCCGCAGATCGGCAATCACGTCAGGCCGGTCCGACGGTTCCAGAACCACAAGCTCATCCGCGCCCACACCCACCTTCGGGTCGCAAACCCAGATGATTTCTTCGGGCGTCGGGCCATAGGGCGTGGTTCGGGCGTCCACGATCACAAAGTGATTGCGTAGACCCTGCATCTTTACGAATTCAGGCATGGGCTTAGTGTTGCAGAATCTGGCTCAGGAAGGATTTGGTGCGTTCGCTTTGCGGATTGTCGAAGAAGTTCACGGGATCGTTTTCTTCGATGATCTGACCTTCATCCATAAAGATCACGCGATCAGCGACCGCCTTGGCAAAGCCCATCTCGTGCGTCACGCACACCATGGTCATCCCGTCGCGGGCAAGGCTGACCATGGTGTCCAGAACCTCTGACACCATTTCAGGATCCAGGGCCGAGGTCGGTTCGTCAAACAGCATCACCTTGGGGTTCATGCACAGCGACCGGGCAATGGCCACACGCTGCTGCTGGCCGCCTGACAGTTGGCCCGGAAATTTGTCAGCCTGCTCGGGAATACGCACTCGTTCGAGATATTTCATCGCCGTTTCGCGCGCCTCGGCTTCGGGCACACCGCGCACCCACATCGGCGCGGCCATCAGGTTTTGCAAGACCGACAGATGCGGGAACAGGTTGAAGTGCTGGAACACCATGCCAACTTCCATCCGAACCTTGTTGATATCCTTCATCTTCTGGTGCAGCT
Organism: Ruegeria sp. CI1; assembly: GCF_056536925.1. Taxonomy (NCBI): domain Bacteria; kingdom Pseudomonadati; phylum Pseudomonadota; class Alphaproteobacteria; order Rhodobacterales; family Roseobacteraceae; genus Ruegeria; species Ruegeria sp. CI1. The sequence continues at coordinate 176,234 of NZ_JBQFQP010000005.1, forward strand.
CGATCCCGTCGACGATGATCTGCCCTTCCTGATGCGCCTCAAGCCAGTTGAGTGTGCGGATCATGGTGGATTTACCCGAACCGGACGGCCCGCAGACGACGATCCTGTCGCCCTTGTTGACAGTAAAATTGATATTCCGCAGCGCGTGGTAGTTGCCATACCATTTGTTGACGCCGCGCATTTTGATGATGGGCTCTGCCATGACGCGGCCTCCTAATGGCTTTTGGTGCGGAAGTGACGCTCGATCCGGCCCTGGATCAGCTCCAGACACATCGACAGCATCCAATAGATCAGTGCAGCGGTGATCAACATCTCCATATGCTGGAACGTTTTGTTACCCAGCGTGCGCGCCAGAAACATCAGTTCCCAAACACCGATGACCGATACCAGCGAGCTGTCCTTCAGCATCGCGATGAACTGGTTGCCGGTGGGCGGGATGATCAGCGGCAGCGATTGTGGCAGGATGATGCGGCGCATGGTCAGGCCAAACTTGAAACCCAGCGAGCGCGACGCTTCCCATTGGCCCTTGGCAATGGATTGAATACCGGCCCGAAAGATCTCGGTCATGTAAGCGCCATAGCAAAGCGTCAGCGCCAGAATCCCCGCCGGGACCGCGTCGATCACATAGCCCAGCTGCGGAAGGCCCAGATAGATCAGATAGACCTGCATCAGCAGCGGCAGGCCCCGGAAGAATGAGGTGTAAAAGCTGGCAATCGCATAGGCAAACCCGTTCGAGGACAACTTTGCAACCGCCCCGATGATGGCCACAATCGAGGCCAGCGTGATCGAGATGGCCGAGACGTACAGTGTGGTGAACACACCCTGACTGACCATGAACCAGACTTTTGAACGGATGAACTCAAAGTTCAGATCAAAGCCATAGAAAAAGGCCAGAAACAGGGCCAGCAATTGCAACCAGACCACGATCACCTGCAGGCGGAAATTGAGAAACCCGATTGTGACAATGTTCAACACGAGCAGAATGCCCAGCACGAGGCCCGTGGCGAATCTTCCGTACAGCCCGGATTCTCCGGGCTCTCCAATCACCGGGCGCATCATCTCGCCAAAAACTGATCCGCTCGTGTCGATCAGGAAAAAGAATGCAACTGCAGCCGCCAGCATCACGGCAATCATCTTGGGTTTGTGGACAAGCGGATCGCTCACCACTGTATCTGCGTATAGCATTGGCCCGCCTTTACTGTCGGTCGGCCAGTTTGGGACAGGCCGACCGATTTCTGTTTTTATTTGGTGGAGGTGTAGTCGACCCCGTACCACTTTTCGCTCAACGCGGTCAGGGTACCATCCGATTGCATCTCAGCGACAATAGAGGCCAGCTTGTCGTTCAGATCCTGATCGCCCTTGTCGATGGCAATGGCCAGCGGTTCGTAGAATACCGGATCGCCCAATATCTTAAGCGGATAGTTGTTTTTGATTCCCTCAAGCAACGAAGGAAGCGATCCGACCATGCCATCAAGGCGAGTGCCGTCACCAAGCCGCAGATCGTCCATGACAGCAGTCGAATCCTTGTAGGACCGCAATTCACCCGGGGTGATCTGGTATTCGAAGCTTGGAACACCTTCCGCATCAATTGTCAGGTCGTGCTGGAGATAAAGTTCGAAAACGCTTGATGTTGTTGCACCCATCGTTTTGTCATTCAGGTCCGCCAGCGATCCGGCAGAGCTGTCTTGGTGCACAGCAACCGCCGCCGGAGTGTAGTAGTAGACAGCCGGAAAACTCAACACTTCGGAGCGCGCGCTTGTCGGGGTCATCGATCCAACAGAGACGTCCCAGCGACCGTTCCAGTTGCCGGCAGTAATGATGTCCCAGGCGGGGGTCACAAACTCGACCTCGACACCAAGGCGCGAGGCGATCTCACGCGCGACGTCAACGTCGAACCCATCCATTTCGTTGTTGTCATTCAGAAAGCTCTGAGGGGCCCAGTTCGCGTCGGTCGCGACCATGATCTTGTTGTCGGACATGATGCGATCGAGCGCTTCTCCTGCAATACCTGTTCCTGCACTGACACTGAACGCGGCAACTGTCGCGGCGATGGTGAATACTCGTCTCGTTATTGTCATTTTGATCTTCCCTGGCTGGAAACGCATTGGGAAAATCTGCACGGAATTTCGTTTTTGCCTTAAGGAAATCTATTTGGCGTGTGTGAAATTTTTTCACCAACCGGATGTCGACCGCCGCCCGTCTCTGCTGCGCCAATGAGCTCCGGCGACGCGCAAAACGTGAGATCCTCCAGCAGCCGTTTCAACTATGCCTATTGGTCAGAAACAAACACAAGCATCCGACAGTGTGAAAGTTTGTCTTGCCTTACCCAGGTTTCGTTCTTTTGAATGAAAGGTCTGTTTGCCACCTATTAATTTACACCCAAAATTGCTGCGTGATTTACGATTGGCCGATATCGTCACAAAACAGCATCACGGAAATTCATGCCTCTGCAGAATGTACTTTGCTGCGAGTGCGTGCAGCGAGAAAATCGAACTCAAAGGTTGGGTCTCTCCAGGAACCTTCGCCGCGATCTGCAGCAAGGGCAGGTCTGGGGTGGATCGACTTTCGCTGCGCGAGGTGTGAACTGGTAAGACGCGGGACAAAGCCGCCATTCATTTGCAATGCTCGATGTCTGTTTTTGGAGAGGTCACCTAGGGTATAGTAATTCCCCATTCGCCAGTTGTTCTTCCAACTCTGGCCGAAAATATACCTCTGCTTGTTGTTCTTCACCGCGACACGCTCCGATCCACTCGCCACTATACCGTTGGAGCGCTTCATTAATGAAACACACCGCTACATCTTGTTGCTTCTTTGAAGAAAACCCGGATTCAATTGCAATGGGCTCATATCCGTTGGAAGCATCGAAATCGGCTTCCCCCAACGACCTGTAACCCTGAGTCAATTGATGTCGATAGAGCGGTACACCGAGCGATCCTATGACCCAAGTTGTTGAATGCTTTGGACCTCGATAGACACTAGGTGGGTAGGGTTCACCATTTTTTTGTGCGATCTGAACGCTCATTCCATCTATTTCGAGGTACACGAACATGACACTGTCCATGCCTCGGTTAGCACGAACGAATTTAATGGACGTTGTCGGATCATTGGTAACAATCGCGCGGCATTTATGGTCGTACCAGAAGTCCAAACCAATGGAGGATCTGTATACGCGAGGCTTGCATACAAGTTTCACATTCGGATCTGGTACGCGTCTGTTGGATGATTGTGTCAACTAATTCTACCGAGTTTTTGCATAAGCACATCCATACTAGCAGACCTATCCGCTGAGCGCAGTATAGGTAAATCTGGGCTCTCGCCCGGCTTTCGCCGCGCGCTACACGAATGGCTGCTGTCGGGAAACGGGCCAAACTTTGCAGAGTTGGCTTTTTGCGCATAACAGCCGCATTGGTCTGTCCATGCCGCACAAGCAGCGAAGGTCTGCTTGGTAGCGACTTTTAACTTGCCCAATAGTCTGCACACGCAGCAGAGGGCAGCAAAGCCCCGCAAAGCTGAAGCCCGTCAATTGGTTTTGCGGGCGAAGCCTTCGAAGAATTTCTTGGGAAGTGAAATGCGTTTCAATTGAGGGCCGCTCCTGAACAGCCGGGAAATCGGGTTACTTGCAAAATCCATGCAAAGGGCACCCGATCGGGTGCCCTTCCAAGGTGTACAATTCGCACAAGACCCCTGTCAGAACCTGTACAATTCGGACAGTTCAGAGGCCCAGTTTGGCCGAGACCAGGTCGTTCACCGCCTTGGGGTTGGCCTTGCCGCCGGTGGCCTTCATCACCTGACCGACGAACCAGCCCGCCAGTTTCGGGTTCGATTTGGCCTTTTCGACCTGCGCCGGGTTGGCGGCGATGATCTCGTCCAGCGCGGCTTCGATGGCGCCGGTGTCGGTGACCTGTTTCATGCCGCGTTTCTCAACGATTTCAACAGGATCGCCGCCTTCGGTATAGACGATTTCGAATAGGTCCTTGGCGATCTTACCCGAGATTGCGTCCGACGAGATCAGGTCGATGATGCTGCCCAATTGCGCCGGGGAAACCGGGCTTTCGGTGATGTCGTGATCTTCCTTTTTCAGCCGTCCAAACAGCTCGTTGATCACCCAGTTCGCGGCCAGTTTTCCACTGCGACCCTTGGCAACTTCCTCGAAATACGCGGCCGATTCCACCTCGGCGGTCAGCACCGAAGCGTCATAGTCGGTAAGGCCGAAGTCATTGATGAAACGAGATTTTTTCTCGTCCGGCAGCTCTGGAAGACGGGCGGCGATGTCGTCCACCCAGGCTTGCTCGATCTCCAGCGGCAGCAGGTCGGGATCGGGGAAATAGCGATAGTCATGCGCCTCTTCCTTGGACCGCATCGACCGTGTTTCACCCTTGTCCGGATCGTAAAGCCGGGTTTCCTGATCGATAGTTCCACCGGCCTCGACGATGGCGATCTGACGGCGGGCTTCGACCTCAATCGCTTGCTGAATGAACCGCATCGAGTTCATGTTCTTGATTTCGCAGCGCGTGCCCAGATGCGAAAAATCCTGCGTTTCCTGATACTTCTCGTAGTCACCGGGACGGCAGATCGACACGTTCACGTCCGCCCGCAGGTTGCCGTTCTGCATGTTGCCGTCGCAGGTGCCCAGATAGCGCATGATCTGGCGCAGCTTTGCGATATAGGCGGCGGCCTCTTCCGGTCCGCGAATATCGGGGCGGCTGACGATCTCCATCAGGCAGACACCGGTCCGGTTCAGGTCGACAAAGGACATGTGCGGGTCCATGTCATGGATCGACTTGCCGGCGTCCTGTTCCATGTGGATGCGTTCGATGCGAACCATGCGCGCGGTGCCGTCTCCCATCTCTACCAACACTTCGCCTTCGCCCACAATCGGTTGATAAAGCTGAGAAATCTGGTAACCTTGCGGCAGGTCGGGATAGAAATAGTTCTTGCGGTCAAAGGCCGATTTCAGGTTGATATCCGCCTTCAGGCCCAGCCCGGTGCGCACAGCCTGTTCAACGCAATATTCGTTGATCACCGGCAGCATTCCCGGCATCGCTGCATCGACAAACGCGACGTTTGAATTCGGCTCGGCCCCGAATTGGGTCGATGCACCCGAGAACAGTTTGGCATTGGACGAAACCTGTGCGTGCACCTCCATCCCGATCACCAGTTCCCAGTCGTGCTTGGCACCGGCAATGATCTTGGGTTTGGGCATTTCATAGGTCAGGTCGAGCATGGCGCGCCTCATTTCCGCAGCAGTCTGAGCTTGCGTATTAGGCCTGGCAGGCGCGAGGGGCAAGGGGCAATGGAAACCCGTGTGTGTTCCCGGCCATGGGGGAAGCCGCAGAACCGGGGTTCAGAGCGCCAAGGGCGAGTTAGAACCACGGTTCGCGGGTTCCCGTAAGAACTTGCAGCGCGCTACTGCGCGTGAACTTGCGGGCCGGACGGGGTGAAAGTGATGTGCTGCCCGCCGCGTAACTCGTCCCGGAACATCGTTGCGATGACCTCCAGCGCCTGCCGATAGCCGCGAGCGGCGAACCTGCTGGGAGAGTTGATGCGCGCACTGTTGTTGAACCCGTCTGCGGCATGCGCCCAGATCAAAGGATGCAACTCGGTCAGATGCTCGCGGATCAGCCAGTTGGCAGCGTCGGCTATGCGAACCCGGGCAAGGTCGGCTTCTTCGTTAAGGCCAAGGCCATTCTGCAGGGTGATGGTGCAATAGGCAGCAAGCAGATTGATCATTTCCTGATCCGGGCGGCGCTGCGCGATATCGCGCAGTCCGTCGATAAAGAACTCGACATCCACACGGGCGCAGGCATTTTCATCCAGCGCAATGGCGTCGAACTGAACCCATGCATATCCGCCCGCGCCCCATTGGGCCTGTGTATAGGATGCAGCGCGGCGCGCTTCGAGTTCCAGTTCGTCATAGCTGCCGAACCACCGTGGCAACAGGTGGTTGCCCATCGCCCGCATGTGGCGGTGATTGGCGGGGTCCAGAGCAATCAGTGTTTCATATTGATCTGCAACCCTGATACCCGGTGATCTGCGGCCAGCCAGAAGCGCACAGCAGGCTGACATAACGCTGGGACTGTCGGGCGCAGCTTCGCGGCATTTGGTGAGCAGCGCGTGTGCCCGATCGAAATGGGCGGCACAGCGTTCGCGATTGATCCGGGGGAGAGTTGTTTCCCATCCCGTGCCGCGCCATGCCCACGCAACATCGATATGAGCCTGCGCGACCACCAGACCGATCATCGGGTTATCGTCGTTTTCCTTTAGCACGACTTCCAGATCGTTTATACCGCCGACCAGCGAAGGATCGTCGGCGGCAACCCCTTCGGCCAGACCGTGTTCGACCGCAAGAATGACATCCGATCTGGCGCCATAGGCCAATAGCTCTGCAATCGGAGTGCAGCTGGGAGCCTTGGCACGCGCAGCGTCAGCGTCGGCAATCTCTGTCGCGAGTTGTGACCACAGCTCTTGTCGGGCAAGGTCGCGACCGCGATCAAGGTTCTCGCGCCCGATCAGATCGTCGGCGCTACGCGTGGCGACGGGAATGAAAAGGCGCTCCTCGGGCGCACTGGTGCGCTCATCAGGGAGCATCCAGAAGGCATTCTTGGAGGCGCAGTCAAATCGGCGCCAACCAGGCAGGAGAGAGGAAAATCTCTGAGCAATCTCAAACATTGATACGTCCATCAGGAAGCTACTCGTAAAACTCCGCATTGTGTGGCCTCGCATTGCGGCAGAAACATGGCCGGCAGCCGACCAAACACAGCAATGTTATTAAATCGGAAGGGCAATGGCGCGTTTGCAGTTTTTCAGAACACGCGGAAGTGGTGACGCTCGGTGCGGATACCCTTATTGAGGAGGGCCTCTTCGAACTCGCGGTGCGGGGGCATCGACTCGTCGGGCAGGCGAACACGTTTGCCGGAGGCCAGACAGGCCGAAACACGGACCGAGAAATCCCAGCGAGTGTCAAAACGGAAATACTCTATCTCGCTCAGTGGCAAGCTGCCGCTGCGCCGACCGGTGAACCAACTCAATTCGGTGTCGTCAAGGCTCATGCCGGCCCGTGTATCCGCAATCACGTCCCAGAGTGTGGGCAGCGTAGGAAGCGCCAGCAGGGCCACCAACCACCATACGGCACTGAACAGGATGATCAGTGCGGTCAGTCCGCCATAGACAAGGATAAGGATCACGACCGCACGTTGGGTGCGGTTGTGGCGGATGAATTCGAACCTATTTGCAATGGGATCGGTCAAGGGAGCTACCCCCCAAGGATACGCGACACCATTTCGCTCGTGTCGCGCGACAAGTTTGGAGTGGCGTAGACACGGTTCAATTCGGCCTTTATCTTGTTTTGCCGGTCGGTATCGTACCGTTTCCACGTCTGGAACGCAGTGCTCATGCGGGCGGTGGTTTGCGGATTGACGGGGTCAAGCCGGATCAGCCAGTCGGCCAGCAGGCTGTAGGACGCTCCGCTTTCATGATGGAACCCGGCGTGGTTCATTGCCAGACCCCCCAAAAGAGCGCGGAATCGGTTCGGATTTTTCCAATTGAAATCTGCATGTTCTGTGAGATTTTGTGCGATTTCCGGTGTTTGTTCCGGTGTGGCCAGCGACACTTGCAAACCGAACCATTTGTCGATCACCAGCCGGTCGTCCTTCCACTGATCATAAAAGGCGGCCAGTTCGGCCTCTCCCTTTCCGGATTTCAAAAGATGCGTCAGCGACGTCAGCTGCAGGGTCATGTTGTCTGCGTTAGCGTATGCCTTGGCCGCCAGAGCGCCGCCATCGAGACGGGAAATCAGGGCCAGAGCGGCACTCCCCAAAGCGCGTTTTCCAGACTGTTCGGCATCGGGGCGATAGGGAGCATCGATTTGCGACTGGCTGTGAATGCGCGGCAGCAGGTCCTGCAGATGCTGGGCAGTCGCCTGGCGGAGTGTTTCGACGGCGGTCCAGATTGCCATCGGATCGGGTGTCGTGCCGCGTTCGTGCAGGGTGGCGGCCAGTTCCGACTGGGTCGGCAGGCCCAGCATCAGCGCACGATAGGCCGGGTCGAGGTTGTCGTCCCGCAGAACGGCCAGCATCCCGTCCAGATAGTTGGTGTCGGGTGCCGCGTCCCGGGTGATCATCCGCAACAGCGTGTCCTGCGCCAGCGATCGCCCGGCCTCCCATCGGTTGAACGGGTCGGTGTCGTGGGCCAGCAGAAAGGCACGCTCGGAAGGCGTGCTGTCGCGTTCAAGGATGACCGGCGCGGAAAAGTCGCGCAGGATGGAGGGGACGGGTTTGGAATGCAGGCCCGGAAAGGCGAAACTCTGCTGTTTCTCGGTTAGCTCCAATACCTCTGTTTTTAGAACTTCGTTTCCATTTTGACCAAGCAAGCCTACTGCAACGGGGATCACGTGTGGTTGCTTGTCGGGCTGCCCCGGCGTCGCAGGCGTCGATTGGCTGAACGTCAGCGTATATGTACCATCGGCCCAGTTTTCCGCGACCTTCACCCGTGGTGTTCCGTCTTGCGAGTACCAGCGTTTGAACTGGCTCAGGTCGCGGCGAGTGACATCTTCGAAGACCTGCAGCCAGTCTTCAATGGTGCAGGCCTGACCATCGTGCCGATCAAAATAGAAATCGAGCGCCTTGGCATAGGCCTCGTCACCCACCAGACGCTTGAGCATCCCGATGACCTCGGCGCCTTTTTCGTAAACGGTGGCGGTGTAAAAATTGTTGATCTCCTGAAAGCTTTCTGGCCGGACCGGGTGCGACAGCGGCCCGTTGTCCTCGGGGAATTGGCGGGCGCGCAGCTCGATCACGTCATGAATGCGCTTGACCGGGGCCGAGCGCATGTCCGAGGTGAACTGGGCGTCGCGGAATACCGTCAGTCCTTCTTTCAGGCAAAGCTGAAACCAATCGCGGCAGGTGATGCGGTTGCCGGTCCAGTTATGAAAATACTCATGGGCAATGATTGCCTCGATCCGCTCGAAATTGGCATCCGTCGAAGTTTCGGGGCTGGCGAGAACACAGGAGGAATTGAAAATGTTGAGTCCCTTGTTCTCCATGGCACCCATGTTGAAATCATCGACCGCGACGATGTTGAACACCTCCAGATCGTATTCGCGGCCATAAACCTCCTCGTCCCACGTCATGGATTTCTTCAGCGCTTCCATTCCAAAGGCGCATTTGCCTTCGTCACCGGGACGGACGTAGAGATTCAGATCGACCTTACGGCCCGAGCGGGTTGTGAATTGGTCGGAATGGGCGACCAGATTGCCCGCCACCAGCGCAAACAAGTAGGCGGGTTTGGGCCAGGGATCATGCCATTCAGCCCAGCCTTCGCCATTTCCTGCTGGATTTCCGTTGGACAGAAGAACCGGGTGCGGCCCATCCCCGGGCACTGTGTCGCCATTCGACAGGACAAAGGGCTGACCGCTATCGATCCTGACGGTGAACGGGGCCATTACGTCTGGGCGGTCAGGATAAAAGGTGATCTTGCGAAACCCTTCAGCCTCGCATTGGGTGCAATACATCCCGTTCGACATATAAAGTCCTTCAAGCGCGGTATTTGCACTGGGGTTTATCTCGACCTCGGCCTCCCACACGAAAGGCGCCTCGGGGTCGGGCAGGGTAGCCGTTAGAATGCCATCTCGGATGTGGGGTTTCCAATCCTGCCCGTTGATCCTGGCCCATCGCAAGGTCATGTTCTCGCCGTTGAGGCGGAACTCGCGGTTGCCGGATTCCGGGTTGGGGCGGAACCGGATGCGTGACGTGACCAGGGTCTTGGTCGGGTGCAACCGGAAGGTCAGATGGACATCGTCGATCAGAAACCCGAATGGTGCATAGTTCTTGAGGTAGATCGTGGTCGGGGCGGCATCGCGCATCATAGGCCTCGTGTGGGTTGACTGCGTCGCGACCCTATGATGGTTCATCGTCGGGCTGCAAGCGCGGGTGGGCAATCGATCGGCTTTCTCGTATTTCCGAAAGGATTGTCTTGCAGATCCGAATAATCCCGGATTTTGTGGCGGTTGCCGGGCGCAGGGGGCTGCGCTAGGTAGGGTCTGCATACAGTTGCACACAGTAGCGGGGCGGGAAAATATGAGTGACAGGCTGGATCGGAACGGGCTGAAGGTGGCCGCTGAACTGGCAGAGTTCATCGAAACGAGGGCTTTGCTGGCCAGTGGTGTTTCGGTGGATGCTTTTTGGGCGGGGTTGGCGCGGATGGTGGCGGAACTGACGCCTAAAAATCGCGCCCTGTTGGCCAAGCGCAGTGAGCTGCAGGCCAAGATCGACGCTTGGCACATCGACCACCGTGGCAAGGCCCACGATCACGAAGCTTATAAGGCTTTCCTCACCGAAATTGGTTATCTGCTGCCAGAAAGCGATGACTTCGAAGTCGAAACCGCAAATGTTGATCCCGAAATCGCGACCATACCGGGGCCGCAACTTGTGGTGCCCATCACCAATGCCCGCTATGCACTGAACGCGGCCAATGCCCGGTGGGGCAGCCTGTATGACAGTCTTTACGGTACTGATGCGCTGGGCAGCCTGCCGTCGGCCGGTGGCTATGACCGGGGGCGCGGGGCACGGGTTGTGGCCTGGGCGCGTGTGTTTCTTGATGATGCGTTCCCGGTCTCGGGCACCAGTCACGCGGATGCGCGGCGTTACCATATCAAAGAAGGTATGCTGCTGGTGGATGATCTGCCGTTGGAGCAGCCCGAAAAATTCGCGGGCTACAAGGGCGATCCGCGTGCGCCGGATTCAGTTTTTTTATGCAACCACGGTCTTCATGTAGAGCTGGTCTTCGATCGCGCCCATCCGATTGGTAGCCGCGATCAGGCCTGCCTGGCCGATGTCCGGATGGAAAGCGCTGTTTCGGCAATCATGGATTGCGAGGATTCGGTCGCGTGCGTCGATGCCGAAGACAAGGTATTGGCCTATTCCAACTGGCTGGGTCTGATGAAAGGTGATCTGACCGAAGAGGTCAGCAAGGGTGGAAAAACCTTCACCCGGCGACTGGCGGGGGACAAGACCTATACCACTCCCAGCGGCGAGATGGCGGCGCTGAAGGGGCGCGCGCTGATGCTGGTGCGCAACGTGGGCCATCTGATGACCAACCCGGCCATTCTGGATGGAGAGGGGCAGGAAATATTCGAAGGGCTTATGGATGCCCTGATCACTGTCATGATCGCAAAGCACGATCTGGATCGTGAGGGCGGCAATTCGGTTCATGGCTCGGTCTATGTGGTCAAGCCCAAGATGCACGGCCCGGAAGAAGTGGCTTTCGCGGTAGAGACTTTTGACATGGTCGAGGACATTCTTGGTCTGCCGCGAAATACCGTGAAAATCGGCATAATGGATGAGGAACGGCGCACGACGGTCAACCTCAAGGAATGTATCCGCGCCGCGAAATCGAGGGTGGCTTTCATCAATACAGGATTCCTCGACCGGACGGGTGATGAGATTCATACATCGATGGAGGCGGGGCCATTCAGCCGTAAGGATTTCATCAAGCGCAAGGCCTGGATCGGAGCTTATGAAAACCTCAATGTCGATATCGGGCTGGAATGCGGGTTGCAGGGCCGGGCGCAGATCGGCAAAGGCATGTGGGCCATGCCCGACCGTATGGCGGCGATGCTGGAGACCAAGATCGAACACCCCAAGGCAGGTGCGAACTGCGCCTGGGTGCCCAGCCCAACGGCAGCAACGTTGCATGCGCTGCATTATCACAAGGTCGATGTGTTTGCGGTGCAGAACGCACTGAAAGCCGGCGGGCGCCGGGCGCATGTGGACGGCGTTCTGGACATCCCGCTGGCAGCGTTCCGCAAATGGTCGCCCGACCAGATCCGCCGCGAAGTGGAGAACAACGCGCAAGGTATTCTTGGATATGTCGTGCGGTGGATCGATCAGGGGGTCGGATGCTCCAAAGTGCCCGACATCAACAATGTAGGCCTGATGGAAGACCGCGCCACCTGCCGGATTTCGGCTCAGCATATCGCCAACTGGCTGCATCACGGCGTCGTATCAGGGCAGGACGTCATGGCCGCAATGCGTAAGATGGCGGCTGTGGTCGATGAGCAGAACGCGGACGACCCGGCCTATCGCCCCATGGCCCCGGGCTTTGACGGCATCGCCTTTCAGGCGGCGTGTGATCTGGTGTTCAAGGGGCGTGAACAACCCTCGGGATATACCGAGCCGGTGTTGCATGCGCGGCGCTTGGAATTGAAGGCCAGCCTGCGCTAAGGATACATAGGCAAGCGGCAAAAGCCCGCTGGCAGATTTCTGATGTCCAGATGAAAGGGACAGGATATGGCAATTACCCTGCGGCGTGCGCGCACGATCATCCGAAAGGCTTTGGAAAAAGGCCACGAGATGGAGTTGAAACCCCTTTCAGTTGTCGTTCTGGATGCCGGAGGGCACGTGATTGCCTTTGAGCGCGAAGACGGTGCGGCGCCGGGCCGTTTCGCGATTGCGCACGGCAAGGCTTATGGTTCGATCATGTTGGGCATGGCGGGCACGGCGCAAATGCAGCGCGCCGAAGGTCAGGCCTATTTCATGGCGGCCGTGAACGGGGTCTATGGCGGGCAGGTGATCCCGGTACCCGGAGGCGTACTGTTGCGCGACAAGAAAGGCGCTGTCATCGGAGCAGTTGGCGTGACCGGTGACACGTCGGACAATGATGCGGCAGCGGCGCTGGCGGGAATCGAAGCAACGGGCCTTATCGGAGAGGTTTGATTTTTCGCCGCGAGGCGGGCGTGTCCGGGGCAATCCATCCGGCCAGCACTGCAGAAATGACAAAGGTCACGATCCCGCCGATTGCATCTGTCAGATGATGGCCGCCATGCATCAGGATTGCGGGTATCATCAAGGTATTGAGAGCCAGGGCCGGATAAATCAAACACGTACCCCTGAGGTACCAGACCGCCAGAAGTGCCATGACGGTGTGATACGAGGGAAATGCAATGGCGCCCACGATGTTTTCCGGGCCAATTTCCGGCAGGCCGTTGTCTGCCAAATGTCTCAGATAGGCGCCGTATTCGTTGTTGGTGACCAGCCCCGTCACTTCAATTGTTCGCTCGGGGATATTGTAAAATGCCGATGGCCCGACGCTTGGTGCAATCCACCAGATCAGTGTGGTCAAAAGCAAGCTGATGCTTCCTGCAAGCAGTGTCTGATGCAATCGAAGAATTTGACCGGTCAAAGATAAAAAGGCCACCAGAGCAAAAAGCTGTGCCAGAGAACTGATATAGACAAGGCCCAGAACCCGCGAGGCCAGGGGATAGTTCCCGAAAAACTCGACGAATGCGGGCCAGCTGTACCCGAAAACGGCGTCAATTCGCATCAGGGTCAGGTCGGTGCTCAGATCCTGCGTCGGAAAGCGCAGGAAAATCAGGAGCGTCGTAAAACAGGTGAAGCCCAGATAAATACTGTTCGCGATGGCCAGGTGGGCGAGGTTTTCGCGGTTTTTGCGAAGCCGTATATATAGTCCAGCCGCGAAGAGGGCCGCAGCAGATGCCGCGCCGGTGCCGAAACCGCGCCAATCAACGGGCTTAGCGTAAGCTGTGGATATGACGACGCAAAGCAAGGCGGTCACGACCAGCAGGATCAGGAGCAAGATCTCATTGGCCTGCAACGCGGACTTGAAAAACCGGCGCAAAAGAACTGTGTCGGAACAATGAGACGCGTCGCTCATGATACCTCGATCGGAAAAGGTTCACATGTGTCGATTGGCCGATTTTTGTGTCCAATTTGTGACGCCCGTGCGGGATTGTTGAGGAGTGTGACGTGTTTGGGTGGGGAGCGGGACATGTGGGCTGAGTGCATCAATGAACATCACATTGCGCTGTCGTGCAGGCCGTGTTCTGTTGCGGGGCCAGTTGCGACGCGCTAGGTTCGGGGCAACACACTCAACAAATTGGGAAAACCCATGGCGCGCCCGGTCGTCGGTATCATTGGAAACTCCTACCTGATCAACGATGAATATCCGACGCATGCCGGGGGGACGATGAACTCGGACGCGGTTGCGAACGTGTCAGGTTGTCTGCCGATGCTGGTACCCGCCGATCCGCGGTTGGTTTCGGTGGCCGAGCTTATGGAAGTGTGCGACGGGTTTTTGTTCACCGGTGGACGCCCCAATGTTCATCCGGAGGAATATGGCGAAGCTGCGACCGATGCGCATGGCGAGTTTGACCGGGCGCGGGATGCAATTACCCTGCCTCTGATCCGCGCTTGCGTCGAACGCGGTCAACCGATCCTGGGGATATGCCGTGGGTTCCAAGAGGTGAACGTCGCGCTGGGCGGAACGCTCTACCCGGAGATCCGGGACTTGCCGGGACGCATGAATCACCGCATGCCACCTGACGGCACGCTGGAGGAGAAATTCGCGCTGCGCCACGTCGTCACGCTGACGGAGAACGGTGTGTTTCACCGGCTGTTTGACGCGCCGCAGGTGATGACCAACACCTTGCATGGGCAGGGTATCAAGGTGCCGGGGAAGGGTATTGTCATTGATGGTCATGCTCCGGATGGCACGCCCGAGGCGATCTATGTCGAGGATGCACCGGGCTTTACCCTGTCGGTGCAGTGGCACCCCGAATGGGATGCCGCCAACGACCCGGTGTCGCGCCCGCTGTTCACTGCCTTTGGCGATGCCGTTCGCGGTTGGGCGGGGTGCAGGGGAACCGGGATTTATCGTCAAACCGCCTGATCCAGTTTGAGAACCACATCATTTTTTGGGACCAGCTCGTGCATCAAGGCGTCGGCGCGTGCCATGAATTTTTCGCGCGCTGAGGCTGCAAAGGGATTGTCCTGTTCGATAGCGTGAAAGACGCCGGGCGGGTCATGACGCACCATGTCGATCGCTTCGCACAGACAATCAAAGCTTGCGGTGGTCAGACGGTTTGGCAACGGTTCCAGAGCGGTCATGGCGCGGGCGATGAAATGGGTGAGGCCCTGTGCGATGGCGGCCTCATGGTCATGCTCTTCGGCTGTTACAAGAAAAGGACGCAAGCCAAGATGGCGGCGCATCAGGGCGGCGAGTGTCAGGCAGGCGTCACCGCGAATTCGGCATACAGCGATTTTTCGACCCTGCACGCCTTCCTTTGCGCTCTGCGGTCCGAACAATGGGTGCGTGCCGACAATCTGGACGTCGGATGGCAGGAGCCTCACCATGGCTTGAACCGGGCCGATCTTGACCGAGGCTACGTCGGCAACGATGGCCCCGGACCGCAGATGTGGGGCAATGGATTTGAGCGTCGTATCCAGAGCGCTGACAGGCACGGCAAGAATGATCAGATCGCATTGCGCAACCTGAAGCGGGGTGCCGCAGGTGATACTGGCAGGTGCGTTGTTCATCATCGGGTCGTGTACGATGATGGGAACAAGCGGTGACAGGTGCCGGACGATCAGGCGACCAAATGCGCCAAAGCCCATGAGGCCAACAGATCTGATTTCGGGTCGGGTTTGCATCGGGATACTCCGGGGGGTGGGCCGCGATGCAGGAAAGTGGATAAGTTCGAACCGCCTGTCGCGGCGGTTGAACATTATTGAGCGCCCGCCGTTATATGGACGGGGGATAATAGAAATTAACGAAGAAGGTCCGTTTCTTGCTCATGCGACGTGCTCTAGCGGCAAAGGCCGGTTCGGGTCAAGCCCAGAAGGGCAAACCCGCCTGAACGAGCGGGCTTTTCAATGCGGTTTCAAACCAACAGATTGAAGCTCTTGTTAAAGGGCATGCTGCGCGCCCGTTGTCCGGTCAGGTCGAACAGAGCGTTGCCGAGTGCAGGCATGGATGGGGGCGTTCCGGGTTCTCCGGCACCGCCCATGAAACGGTTGGTTTCCAGCACGCGGACCTCGACCTGGGGTGCTGTATGCATGCGCATCGCGTCATAGTCTGGGAAGTTCAGCTGTTCGACTTCGCCGTCAGCGAACGTGATTTCGCCGAAACAGGCAGCGGACAGACCGTACATCATGCCACCGAACATCTGTGCCTTGACGGTTTCGGGATCCAGCGCCAGCCCCATGTCGCAGGCGATCCAGGCCTTGCTGATGCGGATAGTGCCGGAGTCTTCGATCACTTCGATCACCTGCGCAACCGGGGTGCCGAAGCTATAGGTAAAGGCCACGCCGCGCCCGACGCCATCGGGTGTCTGGCCTGTCCAGCCAGACATCTCGCGCACCGCTTCCAGACAGCCCGCCGAGGGGGCGTGTTCGTCCTTCATCAGTTCCAATCTGAATTCCAGCGGGTCGCTCCCGGCGGCATGGGCCATCTCATCCATGAATGTTTCGTGGAAGAACCCGTTGTGACTGTTGCCGACCGAGCGCCAGAAACCGACTGGGACCTGCAGATCGGCAATATGGCCGCTCATGCGGTAGTTCGGCACGGCATAGGGTTGGTTGAAGAACCCCTCGACCAGCACCTTGTCGGGACCGCCGCCCGCGAAACCGGTCACTCTTGCCACGGCTTGGTGAGTGGGGGACTGAGACGCGACTTTACCATCGATCAGAACCGCCTTGCCGTCCACAACAGCACCGCGCATCCGGGCGATAGCTCCGGGGCGGTAGAAATCGTGGCGCATGTCCTCTTCGCGGCTCCATGTGGTCTGGACAGGGACATTGGGCATGGCCATTGCGACCTTTGTCGCGATCACGCCAAAGTCGAATTCGCCGCGGCGACCGAAACCGCCACCAAGATAGGTGGTGTGAACCTCTACGGCCTCGGTGTCGAGATTGGCGGCGCTGGCGCATTTCATCTGCATGATAGTTGGCGCTTGATTGCCGCCCCAGAATTCCAGCTTGTCACCCGAGAACAGGGCGGTTGCCGTCATCGGCTCCATCGTTGCATGAGCGAGATAAGGCACGGTATATTCTGCAGTGAATTCGGTGGCGCCCTCGGGCATCACGCTGACGTCGCCATCGTCGCGCATGGTCGAGTTGGGGTTTTCGTCGAAGGCCTTGGAGATATTGGCAAAAATCTCTTCGGTTTCATTGGGATAGGGCGCGTCTTCCCATTCAACTGCAATCGCTTCGACGGCCTGAATGGCCAGCCATGTGTTGTTGGCGATCACCGCGACGCCGGTGCCCAAATTCACGATATTCTCGACGCCCGGCATGGACTTGGCGAGGCTGTCGTCGAAGTCCTTCATACTGCCGCCGAGTTTCGGATTCATGCGCACGCTGGCGAATTTCATCCCCGGCAAACGCACATCAATGCCAAATTGCGCGGTGCCGGTGGCCTTTTCAACCATATCCAGACGCGACAGGGATTTTCCCAGATAGCGCCATTGGGACGGATCGCGTAGCGCGGTTTCGATCGGCTCAAGCCGAGCGGCATCCATCGCCAGTTCGGAATAGCTCAGCTTGGTGCCGTCCGGTGCGATGACGTGTCCGCTTTCGGTTTTGAGTTGGCTGCGTTCCGCGCCAAGCCGGTCTGCTGCGGCCTGTTTCAGTGTCTCCCGGGCCGACGCGCCAGCCTCTCGCATACGCTCGAACCCGTCTTTCATCGACGTTGAACCACCCGTCACCTGCAAGCTCAACACTTTGCCGACGACGCCAAGCGCCTCGCCCAGGCTGTGCTGGAAGTTCGACACGTCATATCCCTTGTTGGGCAGACCTTCACCAATCATCGCCGAGTTGTAGTAAGCGGCGGCGGCGGGGCCGTGCAACACGGTCACCTGATCAAGATCGACATCCAGTTCTTCTGCGATCAGTGCGGCCCATGTGGTCTTGACGCCTTGTCCCATTTCGGCACGTGGGGCGAACAGGGTAACGCCGTTCTGGTCGATCAGCACAAAGGGGTTCAGAGCAGCTTGCCCATCTTTGGGTTTCAGCGGGTTCGGGGCTGGTCGGTTAACGTAGTAGGCGCCAAATGCAACGCCACCGACAATGGCTGTGGAACCGATGAGGAAGGTGCGGCGCAGGATTTTTCCGATGCTTGCCATCTCTTACGCTTCTTTCAGTTTTGCTGCCGCGTCATGGATTGCAGCGCGAATTCGCGGATAGGTTCCGCAGCGGCACAGATTGCCTTGCATGGCTTCGTCAATCTCGGCATCCGAGGGGGCGGGGATTGCCGCCAAAAGTGATGCGGCCTGCATGATCTGCCCTGACTGGCAATAACCACATTGCGCCACCTGGTGATCGACCCATGACTGTTGGATGGCGGTCATCGCATCAGGTGTGCCCAGACCTTCGATCGTAGTCACTTCGCCCCAAACATCCGAGAGAGGCACCTGACAGGAGCGTACGGCCTCGCCATCGATGTGGACGGTACAGGCACCGCAAGCAGCGACACCGCACCCGAATTTGGTGCCAGTCAGACCGAGTTCATCGCGGAGCACCCACAACAGAGGGACTTCGTCGGGCAGGTCGACCTGATGGGTTTGGCCGTTGATGATGAGGGAAGTTGCCATGTCGGATCTCGCTATTGCTCTTGCTCCGGTTCCTGACAAAATGGGCTAATAATGTCATGGTGTCAATTGACAAAATTTGCAAAAACTGTCACAGGTCAATCTATGAAAGACGCAGACATTGATCCCCGGCAAAAGGCGATACTCGAATCAGCCTGGCAGGCGTTTGCGACCTATGGGTTTCGCAAGACGTCGATGGATGACATAGCACGCGGCGCCAGGATTTCCCGTCCTGCGGTCTATTTGTATTACAAGAACAAGGAAGCGATCTTTCGCAGTCTGGTTGAGCTTCACTATGCCAGCAAGACCGCCGCTGTGAGGGAAGCCCTGAATGGAAGCAGGTCGGTCGCGGAAACTATGGCGGCCGCCATGGCCGCCCAGGGCGAAGGAATGGAAGCGCTTTTAAACTCTCCGCACGGTCTTGAGTTGCTGGATGCAGGAACATCGACCGCGCCCGATATCGTGCAAGAAGGTGAGGCACGATTGAGCGCCCTTTATGCCAACTGGCTGCAGCGAATGGCTGAGGCGGGAGTCGTGCATTTGAACGCCGACGCCTCTGACGTCGCTGCGACGATCACGTCAGCACTGAAAGGGATCAAGTCAACGGCGCCGGATTATCGCGTCTTTGTTGCGCGCGTCGACCAACTGGCGGGCTTGATTGGGGCGGGGCTGGAAGTCAGGTAACGCGCTGGCGAAGCTTGTATTCCGCGATGTCCCACAATTTGTTCTGCATCACATCGGCAAGAATGTCGGCGGCGCGCGTCACGTCTTGTTCGTCAATATAAAGCGGGGTGAAGCCGAACCGCATGATGTCGGGGGCGCGGAAATCACCGATCACTCCGCGCGCGATCAGGGCCTGCATGGCCGCGTATCCGTCGGAAAAGCGAAACGACACCTGACTGCCGCGTTGGCTCGGGTCGCGCGGACTGGCCAGCGTCAACTCGGGGCAGGTGGCTTCGACTTTTCGAATGAAGAGCTCGGTCAACTCTACTGATTTTGCACGCACATCCGCGATATCGGCCATGTCCCACACGTCCATTGCGGCCGAAAGGGCCGTCATCTGGATGACCGGCGGAGTGCCGACACGCATCCGTTCGATTCCGGTTCCAGGGCGGTAGTCGAGATCGAAGGCAAATGGTGCCTCGTGCCCCAGCCACCCCGACAGAGCCGGGCATACCCTGCCAACCAGACGTGGTGCAACGTAGATGAAAGCAGGAGCGCCAGGACCACCGTTGAGGTATTTGTACGTGCACCCCACTGCGAAATCGGCGTTGCATCCGACAAGATCGACCGGAATGGCCCCGGCGGAATGGGCAAGATCCCAGACAGTGACAACTCCATTGGCGTGAGCCAGTTCGGTCAGCGCTTTCATGTCGTGCATGCGACCGGTACGATAATCCACTTCGGTCAGCATCAGCACCGCGACCTCTTCGGTGATGTGATCCGCGATAGCCTCGGGGTCCACCACTCGCAACTCGTAGTCAGCCCCAAGTGACCGCAAAAGACCGTCGACCATATAGAGGTCGGTCGGGAAATTCCCGTTATCCGACAAGACGACCTTGCGGCCGGGGTTGAACTCCAACGCCGAGGCGACCGCCTGATAAACCTTGATCGACAGGGTGTCTCCGACGACCGTGCAGCCGGGTTCAGCCCCGATCAGTCTGCCGATCCGGTCGCCCAACCCGGTCGGCAAGCCCATCCAGTCCGCCTTGTTCCATCCGGTTATCAGCATGTCGCCCCATTCGTCGGACATCATGCTCTGAACCCGTACCTTTGCTGCTTTTGGCACCGGGCCCAGCGAGTTGCCATCAAGATACAGGATGCCTTCGGGCAGATCGAACATCGCCTTGGTCGCGGCAAAATCGGTCATTGTGGTCTCGCGAATTGTTTTAAGCTTGAAGTATGTGTTGGATATAGCTTCTGTCGGGATTTGTCCAGCAAGCCCGCTTAAACTTGCCCACCGGCTATCTGGATGCACTGCCCATTGATGCTTTCCGAGCCCGGCCGCACCAGCCACAAGGCTGCAGCAGCAACTTCGTCGGGTGCAATCAGCCGCTTGTGGCGGTTCTGGTCAACCATGACCTTCAGTGCATCGTCCTCGCTGATTCCGGTGCGTTGCGAAATGGACGCCTTGTTGCGCTCCACGATAGGCGTTTCGACATAGCCGGGACACAGTGCGTTGAAGGTAAAGGGCGTTCCCATGAATTCCTCGGAAAAGCTGCGAGTCAAGCCGATCAGCCCGTGTTTCGAAGCGGCATAAGCTCCAATTCCCGGCGCTCCGCGAAGCCCGGCAATGGACGCTATCGTAATGACCCGACCCCAGTCAGTTTCCACCATGGAGTGCAGGCTTTCACGAATCGTCAGGAAAGCACCATCGAGATTGGTTGCCATGATGTCCCGCCAGAACGCCAAATCCGTCTTTTGCAACTTCTTGCCGACGGCAATACCTGCGTTGGCGACACATATCTGGATCGGGCCGCGTGCATCGACGGACTGGTTGACACATCTCACGACATCTTCCTCGTCCCGGACATCCATTGCAGATCCGAAAATGCGATCATTGGCGACCTGATCCAGCACTTCTTGGCGACGTCCCGTAATTGTCACCGCTGCGCCTTCGCTGGCCAGCGCCCGGGCGATGGCCAATCCGATTCCGGTACCACCGCCGGTGACAAGCGCATGTTTTCCGTTAAGCTTCACGTGCAATCCTCCCTATTGCCACAAAGCCTATCGCGAGTTTTGCCTGTGACAAGACGCGCCGTCCCGTCACTTGAATTATTATGCATGAATGCGAATGTGAATCTGTAGTGCGGAGGGCAGATGTTTCAGAAATCCATGACCTATACTTATGTCGCCGCGTTGGCGGCATCTTCAGTATCCGCGAGCGAGGACATCGCGGACCAATATCCGCAATCCGAGCTGTATTCCAAGCCGGTCGAGGTCATCCCGCATGTTTTTTCCGCCATCGGGGCAACTGCACCGCCGACCTACGAGAATGCCGGTCACAACAATAACCTGTCCTTTGTCGTGACGGATGAAGGGGTTGTCGTCGTCAACTCGGGTGCGTCAAGCCGTCTGGCGGCGGCCTTGCATCAGGAAATCAAGGCGATAACCGATCAACCCGTGGTTCTGGTCATCAATGAAAACGGGCAGGGCCATGCGATGCTGGGTAATGGGTATTGGCGTGATCAAGGGGTCGATATCCTGGCGCATGTCGATGCCGTGACCGAGACCACTGAAAACGGCGATTTCATCCTGCAGGGAATGGAGCGATACAACAAGGATCGCGCTGAAGGCACCCGGGTTGAGCATGCAAACCTTACCTTTGAAGATGAATATGCGCTTTCTCTAGGTGGAGTGGAGATCAAGGTTCTTCATCTCGGGCCTGCCCACGACCCCGGTGACAGTCAGGTCTGGATTCCGCAATGGGGTATCATGATCACCGGCGACATCGCGTTTCATGAGCGGATGCTGCCGATATTCGAACATACCTGTACAAGTTGTTGGATAGAGACTTGGGAAACCAAGCTGGAACCCATCGCTCCGACTTACGTCATTCCAGGACACGGGCACCCCACGAACTTCGCTCAGGTTCGGCGGTACACAGTCGAATATCTCAAGGATTTGCGCGAAAAAATCGGTGTGCACATTGATGAGGGCGGCGATCTGGCCAGCGCATATTACGTAGACCAGTCGCGCTGGGAAGCTTTGGATACCTTCGAGGAGTTGGCGACCAAGAATGCAGGGCGCGTCTTCGAAGAAATGGAGTGGGAATAAGCCCTGCAATCAGCGTGATTTCCGGGCCATCGTGCCCGTGTTTTCGTCGCTGCGGCATATACGTTCTTTTTGGCGTTTTTCGACCGACAAGCTTTGCTAAAGCGATGGGAACGGTTTACGACATATTTCGAAGGAAAACCGACCCAACAACTTTGTCGCGAGCAAGGAATTCAAATGCGCCGAATCGACGTGCCACCCGTCTGGCTGTTAGGCTTTGCTGCCCTGGCGTGGATCCAGTCTCGGCATATGACCTTGGGGCTATCGCTGGACAGTGGGTTTACTGACCTGATCAGTGGCCTGTTGATTGGCGGCGGCGTGTTGCTGATCGTGTTCGCGGCCATGGAGTTCCGTCGCCACCGCACCACGATCATCCCACACGAGACGCCCACGGCGATGGTGCAGACCGGCATCTATCGGCGCAGCCGCAATCCGATCTATCTGGGGGATGTGTTGATCTTGACCGGGTTGATCCTGCGGTTTGACGCGGTTTTGTCGCTGGCGCTGGTTCCGGTTTTCTTCTGGCTTCTCGAACGACACTTCATTCTGCCGGAAGAGGACAGGTTGCGCCGAACTTTCCGAATGGATTTTGCTCGGTATGAACGAAAAACCGGCAGGTGGATCGGATGGGAGTGAACATTTGACATCACGTCAATAATGCTGCACTTGCGAAATAATGTTGCGCAAGATACATCTTTGCTTTGCAAACAATACCGAGGCCCGGTTGAGCTTGGCGAACACAAAAGGGGGACCTGACTGGTGAAGATAGGCACACCAAAAGAAATATTTGAAGGCGAGAACCGGGTCGCGATGACGCCCGACTCGGCGCTGCAATTGCAGAAACTCGGCTATGACTGCGTGATCGAAAGTGGCGCGGGTGCCGCGGCAGGGTTTTCGGACGCGGCTTATGAAGCGGCAGGTGTCGAAATCGTCAAGACGCCAGCGGCATTGTGGAAGTCGGCCGACATCATCGCCAAAGTCCGCCAGCCGAACGAAACCGAACTGAAGCGGCTTAACAAGAGCAAAACGCTGATTTCCTTCTTCAACCCGGCGGGGAACGAAGACGGCATGGAACTGGCCAAATCCAAGGGCGCGAATGTGATCGCGATGGAGATGGTTCCGCGTATCAGCCGCGCGCAGAAGATGGATGCGCTGAGCTCGATGGCCAATATCGCCGGCTATCGCGCGGTGATCGAGGCGGGCAACAACTTTGGCCGCTTCTTCACAGGTCAGGTGACGGCGGCAGGCAAGGTGCCGCCGGCCAAGGTGCTGATCGTCGGTGCCGGTGTTGCCGGATTGGCCGCCATCGGTACCTCGACCTCGCTGGGTGCGATTACTTATGCCTTTGACGTGCGCCCTGAAGTGGCCGAACAGGTCGAGTCGATGGGCGCCGAATTCGTCTATCTGGATTTCGAGGAAGAACAGCAGGACGGCGCCGCTACCGGCGGTTATGCCTCCGTCTCATCCCCGGAGTTCCGCGAGGCGCAGCTGGCCAAGTTTCGCGAACTGGCACCAGAGATGGACATCGTGATCACCACGGCACTGATCCCCAACCGCGACGCACCCAAGCTGTGGCTTGAGGACATGGTCGCGGCAATGAAACCGGGTTCGGTCATTGTGGATCTTGCGGCCGAACGCGGCGGCAACGTCGAAGGCACCGTCAAGGATGAGAAAGTGGTCACTGAAAACGGTGTTACCATCATCGGATATACGGACTTCCCGAGCCGAATGGCGGCACAATCCTCGTCGCTATATGCCACGAATATCCGTCATATGATGACTGACCTGACGCCCGAAAAGGACGGGCAGGTCAATCACGACATGGACGACGACGTAATCCGCGGCGCGACCGTCACCTATCAGGGCGAGATCACCTTTCCGCCGCCGCCGCCGAAAATTCAGGCGATTGCGGCAAAGCCCAAGGAAAAACCAAAGGAGCTGACAGCCGAGGAAAAACGCGCGCAGGAAGTTGCGGCGTTCAAGGCCCAGACCAAGCAGCAGTTTACCCTGCTCGGCGTCGGTGGGGTACTGATGTTGTTGGTGGGCCTCGTCGCTCCGGCCAGTTTCATGCAGCACTTCATCGTTTTCGTGCTGGCGATCTTTGTGGGCTTCCAGGTGATCTGGAACGTCTCGCACAGCCTGCACACTCCGCTTATGGCGATCACCAACGCGATTTCGTCGATCATCATCGTTGGGGCTTTGATGCAGATCGGATCGGGTTCTTTCCTGGTCATTTTGCTGGCGGCGCTGTCCGTCTTCATGGCCGGGATCAACATCTTCGGCGGTTTCCTCGTAACCCGGCGCATGCTCGCCATGTTCCAGAAATCTTAAGGAGGCCGGGTAAATGGATTATGGCTTCACTACTGCCGCCTATGTTGTTGCGGCTGTTCTGTTCATCCTTTCCCTCGGCGGGTTGTCGAACCAGGAAAGCGCCAAGCGCGCGGTCTGGTACGGCATCGTCGGTATGGCGCTGGCCGTCTTTGCCACGCTGGTTGGCCCCGGTTCTGGCCTGTGGTTGCTGTCGATCCTGCTGATCATCGGCGGCGGACTGATCGGTCAATACGTGGCGCAGCGCGTGCAGATGACCGAGATGCCACAGCTGGTGGCCGCAATGCACTCGCTAGTTGGTCTGGCGGCCGTGTTCGTTGGCTTTAACGCACACTTTGAGATCGGCAACGTGGCGCAGGTCATGGCCATCGCCGACAGCGCGAAAGAAGCGGACCTGTCCGATCTGGGCGCATTTGCCAAGCTGATCGCCAAGAAGACCTCGGCTGAATTGGCAATTCTGCACGTCGAGTTGTTCCTGGGCATCTTCATCGGTGCGATCACCTTTACCGGTTCGGTTGTGGCTTATGGCAAGCTGGCGGGCAAAGTGACTTCGGCGGCGACAAAGCTGCCCGGGGGACATGCGTTGAACGCAGGTGCCGCGGCTTTGTCGTTGATCTGTCTGATCTGGTACACCAACTCGGGCGGTTTCTTTCCGCTGTTCCTGATGACGCTGGCGGCGCTGTTCATCGGCTATCACCTGATCATGGGCATCGGTGGCGCGGACATGCCGGTGGTTGTGTCGATGCTGAACAGCTACTCGGGCTGGGCGGCTGCGGCGATCGGCTTTTCGTTGGGCAACGACCTTCTTATTGTTGTCGGTGCGCTGGTGGGTTCCTCGGGTGCGATCCTGTCCTACATAATGTGCAAGGCGATGAACCGTCACTTTGTCAGCGTGATCTTGGGCGGTTTTGGGAATACCGGAGGCCCGCAAATGGAGGTCGAGGGTGAGCAGATCGCCATCGAGGCGGATGGTGTTGCCGCAGCCTTGAACGACGCTGACAGCGTGATCATCATCCCCGGATATGGCATGGCCGTGGCGCAGGCGCAGCAATCGGTCAGTGAACTGGTGCGCAAACTGCGCGCCAAGGGAAAGAACGTGCGTTTTGCCATCCACCCGGTTGCCGGGCGTTTGCCAGGACACATGAACGTTCTGCTGGCAGAGGCGAAAGTGCCGTATGACATCGTTCTGGAAATGGACGAGATCAACGACGATTTCCCGGATACGGATGTAGCCATCGTGATCGGTTCGAACGATATCGTGAACCCTGCAGCACAGGAAGACCCCAACAGCCCCATCGCCGGTATGCCGGTTCTGGAATGCTGGAAGGCCAAGCAGGTGTTCGTGTCCAAGCGTGGTCAGGGCACCGGCTATTCTGGTATCGAGAACCCGCTGTTCTTCAAAGAGAACACGAGGATGTTCTATGGGGACGCCAAGCAGTCGCTGGATAAGCTGCTGCCGATGATCGACTAATTCGTTCAATTGCTACAATATCGGGGCGTCCCATGCGGGCGCCCCTTTTTTGTGAATGGTGCTGCCTGGCATGAGCTGAATAGAGCGGAGGTTACGATGGAAAAGGTGAACGGCATCGGCGGCTTCTTTTTTCGCGCCAGAGATCCTGATGCTCTGGCTGAGTGGTATGAAACACATTTGGGAGTAAACCGGCTGAACCCGCTGCCGTGGCAACAGCGCGAAGGCTATACCGTCTTTGCCCCCTTCGCGCGGGATACGGAGTATTTTGGCAAGGCCGGTCAGCAGTGGATGATCAATTTCCGGGTGGATGATCTGGGCGCCATGGTCGGGCAACTTCGTGCCGCCGGAATCGATGTTGAAACTCGCGCCGACTGGGACAGCGAGGCGGGGCGATTCGCCCGCATTCACGACCCCGAGGGTAACCCGATCGAATTATGGCAGCCGAATTAGAGGTTTAGCAGACGTGCATACAATGGTATTCACGTAAGTGTATGAAATAAAAAGATAATTGATGTATCTCGCCTATTGCTTATAGTGCCTGTAATTGCAGGAGCCTTTCATGACGCCCATCCAGGATCACCCTCTCCGCTATGTATTGGCGAACGAGTTACATGCGCGACCTTTCCCGACAACGTCGGCACCCTGCACAGTCGTTTTTCTGGCGATCAAGCAGTCCGTCGAAGCTGTGGCACGGGACAAGGCGCTTGATGTCTCCCACCTGATCAACCTGCTGGACAGGCACGGTGCGCCACATCCCCAACCGGGTGCTACACATTATGCGGGCCAGATCGGACGGTACTGGCTGAAATGGGAGCAGCACACCGAGTTCGTGACCTATACGGCCATTTCTCAGAACGTCAGCGAGCGGGCTTTCAACCCGGCGGATTTCGAGGTTTTTCCACCGGATTGGCTGATGAAAAGCCCGGGGCAGAGAGTGACGTCGGCAATGCTGCGTGTCGTTGACCATCCGGGAGGTGGAAAAATCGACGAAGCTTTGAGTGAATGGTTTGAACCTGAAAGTCTGGCCGTCTCGCGCGTGCTGGACGATGCTGCGGTGGTCGCCAGTGATTTTCGTATTGATCCGGCGGGTCACATGCGGATGGCGGTTTTCGTGTCCAAGGAATTGGGCCGTCGCAGAACAGGACGGATCATTCAGCGCCTGTGCGAGATCGAAACCTACAAGGCCATGTCGATGCTTGGCTTTGCCCGGGTCAAAAAGCTGATCCCTCGCATTGGCGAGTTGGATGGACAGTTGACGGCCTTGATGACTGAAATGACGGTCGGTGAAGCCAGCGCGGAAGAGTTGTTGCCGCAGCTCCTTTCGACATCGACCGAACTGGAAACACTGTCTGCGCGCTGTGCATTCCGCTTTGGCGCGACCGGTGCTTATGAAGCCATCGTAAATCAGAGGATCGAGATCCTGCGTGAAGAGCGCTTTGAAGGACGACAGACTTTTGCCGATTTCATGATGCGGCGCTACGACCCGGCCATCCGAACGGTCAAATCTACCGAAAGGCGACTGGAGGCCTTATCGGACCGGGCGATCCGGGCGGGTGAATTGTTGCGTACGCGTGTGGACGTGGAACGCAGCGCACAAAACCAGGCGTTGCTGGAAAGCATGGATCGGCGGGCCGATCTTACGCTGCGCCTGCAGCACACGGTCGAAGGGCTGTCGGTGGTAGCTATCAGCTACTACGCTGTCTCACTTGCCGGATATCTGCTTTATCCGCTGACTGCGGCAGGGATCAGCAAGGGGATGCTTACCTCGCTTGTCACGTTGCCGGTGGTCATTCTTGTCTGGCAGTCCGTTCGAAGGATTCGACGGAGGATCGAGCACAAAC
This sequence comes from Ruegeria sp. CI1, assembly GCF_056536925.1. Lineage (NCBI taxonomy): Bacteria > Pseudomonadati > Pseudomonadota > Alphaproteobacteria > Rhodobacterales > Roseobacteraceae > Ruegeria > Ruegeria sp. CI1. The sequence continues at coordinate 204,027 of NZ_JBQFQP010000005.1, forward strand.
CGGCCTGACACGTTGACCTTCAAAAAAAGACGACCGCCCAATCTTGCGCGGTCGTGGCTTCGTTAAGGCGTTGTAATCAGCGTCCTCGAATACGCGGATCCAGCGCGTCGCGCAGGCCGTCGCCAAGGTAATTGACACTCAGAACAGTCAGCGAGATCGCAAGTCCGGGCCAGAACACACGCTCCGGATACTGTTGAAGATAGTCAACTCCATCGAACAACAAGCGGCCCCAAGTCGGAAAGTCGGGTGGAAAGCCCAACCCAAGGAAGGACAGGGCGCTTTCGGTGATGATCGCCGTGGCGATACCCAGCGTTGCCGAAACCATGATCGGAGACAGCACGTTGGGAAGGATATGACGCGTAATAGTTTGCCGGTTGGACGTTCCGATCGATCGTGCCGCCAGAACGAACTCCCGCTCCTTGATGGCCAGCACGTCGCCCCGCACGATCCGCGCGGTGGGCATCCACGAGGTGACGCCGATGGCGGAGACAATCAGGATAAAGATCCCGCGTTCCAACCCGAATGCGGCCGCTAGCGGCTCGCGGAACAGAAGCATCATGACCAGCAGCAGGGGCAACAGGGGCAGGGCGAGGAACAGGTCGGTCAGGCGCATCAGCGGCCCGTCCAGTCGTTTGAAGAACCCGGCGACGACCCCGATCAACGATCCCAAAAAAAGCGCCAGCAGCATCGCTGTGATGCCCACTGAAACAGAGGTCTGCCCACCCGCCATCATCCGGGCCAAGATGTCGCGGCCAAGCTGATCCGTCCCGAACGGGTGCGCAAAGCTTGGCCCTTGATTGCGTTCGCGGATGGCGGTTTTTGTGGCGTCGATATCCCAAAAGTATGGACCCAAATAAACGGCCGCGACGATTAGAATGAACAAAATCGCTCCGATCATGGCGCCCTTGTGGGTCTTGAACTGATCCCAGACTTCCCGCCATTGACTGCGCGGGGGCGTGGATATCTCTTCCATCACGTCGGACGTTGGCAATGCAGTCGAGGCAGGTGCCAGCCCCTCGTCCGGAACCAGGGTGTCTGTGCGATCCTTGTCAGTCATAGCGGATCCTCGGGTCCAGAATGCCGTAGAGAACGTCGGCGATCAGGTTGAACAGCACGATCAGCACGGCGAAGATAAAAGTGAGCGTTTGCACCATCGGCAGGTCGTTGGCCTGAATGGCGCCGATCAATAGCTGACCGATGCCGTTTACCTTGAACACCTGCTCGGTGATGATTGCGCCGCCAAAGATGGATGGAATCCCCAGCGCGATCACTGTCACCACCGGGATCATCGAGTTGCGCAGGACGTGAACCATGACTACTGTGTATTCGCTGAGGCCCTTCGCGCGGGCAGTGCGTACATAATCCTGGTTGAGATTGTCCAGCATCGAGGCGCGCATGAAACGGGACAATTGCGCGGTGATTTGCAACGCCAGCACCATCACCGGCATGATCATTTGTTTCAGCTGGACGACAAAGCTGTCCCAACTGTTGACGACGTGGGTGGTGTCATAGATCGACGGGAACCAGCCCAACTGAACCGAGAAGATCACGATCACCAGAACGCCTGAGAAGAAAGGCGGGACAGAGAAACCCACCATCGAGACAAACGTTCCCATCTGGTCAAACCAGCTGTACTGGCGGTAGGCCGAGTAGATGCCGATAGGCAGGGCAATGATGATTGCGACGATATAGGCCGTGCCGACGACCCACAGGGTTTGCGGAATGCGCTGAACCACGATGTCCATGACGGGCGAGCGGGTCTGCCACGAGATTACACGCAGGTCACCTTCGGAAAAGCTGGTGCCGAGATAGTGGTCAATCAGCACCTGCGGCTCGATCCAGAAGAACTGCACGATCCATTTCCAGAACCGGATGTGCATCGGCTGGCCGAGGCCAAGCGCCTCGCGCATCTTTTCCTTTACTTCCGGCGGAACTGTCAGGGGAACCTGCGCCATCGGGTCACCGGGGGCGAGTTCGAGGAGAAGGAAAATCACAAGACTGATGAACAAAAGCGTAGGAACGGCCAGAATCAGGCGGCGTATGGTGAAGGTCAGCATTCAGGTGCGCCTTGGTTTATTAGTCTTTTCATGAAGTCACCTGCCCAATGCCGCGCCCCGAAAAGATCGGGACGCGGTTGAGCAAGCAAGACGCTTAGGAGCCGGTCATGCGGTACCAGTCAGCCGCGTTCCACAGCTCGCTGTCCCACACGTTCAGGACCACGCCGCCCAAGGTGTTGGCATGTGCCGACAGACGGCCACGGTGAACCAGCGGGATCATGCCACCGTTCTCGACCATGATGTCGTTCAGGCGCTTGGCGATTTCCGCGCGTGCGTCCGCACCGGCCGTTTTTGTGAGCTCCGCGTGCAGTGCGTCAAACTCTTCGTTGCAGAAACGGCTGATGTTTTCACCCTGCCACTGAGATTCCGGTTTGGGCGCCTTGTCGCACAGGCCGTTGCCCAGATAGGACTGCGGGTCCGTGCCGTTGAAGGTGTTGGCGTACATTTCGACGTCGGCATAGAACTTCTGGAAGGTGTCGGGTGAACCCGGGTCGCCTCCAAAGAAGACAGAGGCGTTGATGTTGCGCAGTTCGGATTCAATACCGATCTCGGCCCACCACTCCTTGATCAGCGCCTGGAAGTCTTGTCGGACGGCGTTGGTCGAGGTCTGGTAGACGATTTTCAGCGGAACACCGTCTTTTTCACGGACGCCATCGCCATCGGAATCAACGATACCTGCGTCATCCAGCAGTTTCTTCGCGCCTTCGATGTCCTGCGTGTCACAGGTGAAGGTGTCTGAATTCACGGCCGCCGGGGCCGGAACCCAGTTACAGGTTACCTGACCGGCTTTGCCATATCCGATTTCCACCAGCAGCGGGCGGTCGATAGCCAACGACATTGCCTTGTAAACCGCAGGATCCTGAAGGAACGGATGTGGATGCTTGGCGGTCGAGCGTTCGCCTTCGGGCAGGTCAGGCGACGGGTTGGTCTGGTTCAACATGATGCGTTCGACCAGCGGGCCGAAGCCAGCAACCGGAACGCCTTTGCCACCTGCTTCCATCTGCGCAATTACTTCCGGTGCAAGCTGTAGGTTCCAGGCATAGTCGAATTCGCCGGTTTCCATCACTGCGCGTCCTGCAGCAGTTGCGTCACCGCCGCCCTTGAAGGTCAGTGTCGCAAACGCAGGCTTGTTCGGATCACGGTAGTTCGGGTTGGCCGACATGGTGATCACGTCGTTCGGTTTGAACTCATCCACGACAAATGGGCCGGTGCCAATCGGGCCGAAGTTCTGCTCGGTGCATTCCGGAGCCTTTGCGCCCATGCAGTTTTCGAATTGGGCTTTCTGAATGATCGGGCTTTCGCCTCCCACGAACGGGCCGTACGGGAACGGGGTGGCTTCGCCAAAGGTGACTTTGACGGTCATGTCGTCCAGTGCCTCAACCGAGGTCACGCCTTCGAACTTTGTCAACTGCGCACAGCCGCCTTCGGGGTGCATGCAATAGTCGGCGGTGAACTTGACGTCATGAGCAGTGAAAGGTGTGCCGTCCGACCACAGGATGCCCGGGGCGATTTTCCAGGTGATCGAGGTCAGGTCCTCGCTGACACCGCCATTGTCGACGGTCGGAATCTCGGCTGCCAGATAGGGCACCATTTCGCCGTTTTCGTTGTAGCGCGCGAGGGGTTCGATCACCAGTGACGAGGATTCGACGTCCTTCGTGCCGCCCGAAAGGAATGGGTTTAGGATCGACGGGGCTTGCCAATAAATGATGCTGACATTGCCATCCGATCCGCGCTCGGCAAAGGCTGTTTGGGCCAGCGCCGTGCTTGCAATCGCACCAAGTAAAAGGGCTTTGGTTTTCATTCTACACTCCATGTTGGACACGAACGTGTCTCGATTATCTCCGCATTGCCTGCGGGTTTGGCGTTGCCGTATGTCGGGTAAGTTGTTGAAAACTAATGTAACGTTTTTTACGCTGCGCCGTTTTCGTTCTCTCCCCAGGAACGGTTACGAGACGTATCGAAACAGAGTTTTTAAAAAATGCAAGCCTTGCCGTTGGGAAAGTTTCCAATGGGTTTGACTTTTACCGGCCCCCGGACATAGCGTTTGACACACAACACATAAGGGTGACCAAGGGGAGCGCACTCGTGCTGGATCAGCCCATTGCACAGATCAAGAAACTTCGTGTCGAGTTTCAAACCAAGGACGGCCCGGTGGTGGGCGTGGAAGATGTCTCGTTTGAGGTGCATCCCGGGGAAACCGTTTGTATCGTTGGCGAATCCGGTTCGGGCAAATCCGTATCATCTCTGTCTCTGATGCGGTTGGTCGAGTTCGGGGGCGGTGAAATCGCGGGTGGCCAGTTGCTGTTCGACCGGCGCGACGGCGAAGAGTTCGATTTGTCGAAAGCCGACCAGGATTTGATGAAACAGATTCGCGGCAACGAGATCGGAATGATATTTCAGGAGCCGATGACGGCGCTGAATCCGGTTTTCACGGTAGAACGACAATTGACCGAAGGGCTTCGGATTCACAGAAACATGTCCAAGGCGCAGGCCGAGGAGCGGGCGCTGGAACTGCTGCGGCAGGTGCGCATCCCGGAACCTGAGCGGCGGTTGAAGCAATATCCACACGAGTTGTCGGGCGGCATGCGTCAGCGGGTGGTCATCGCAATGGCGATGGCCTGTGAGCCGCGTCTGCTGATTGCGGACGAGCCGACAACGGCGTTGGACGTGACCATTCAGGCCGAAATCCTGGCGCTGATGGACCGGCTGAAGCGCGAGACCGGGACGGCGGTGATGTTCATCACGCACGACATGGCGGTCGTGGCGCAGATGGCGGACCGAGTCGTGGTCATGTATCGAGGCAACAAGGTCGAAGAGGGCACGGTTAGCGAGATCTTTGAAAACCCTCGGCACGACTACACCAAGGCATTGCTGGCCGCGGTTCCAAAGCTGGGCGAAATGCGTGGGAAATCAGCGCCCGAGCCGATGAAACTGATGGGGGTTGAAAACCAAAACATTGCGCCCATTCCCGGCACCGAAGAGGTGCTGTTGAGTGTCAAAGGCCTGACCACCCGATTCCCCGTAAAAGGCGGGCTGCTCCGCCGCACCGTGGCCAATGTACACGCAGTTGAGGATGTGTCTTTCAACTTGAACCGGGGCCAAACGCTCAGCCTAGTGGGCGAGTCCGGTTGCGGAAAGTCTTCGGCGGGGCGATCGATTCTGCGCCTGGTCGAGCCGATGACAGGCGAGATCAGTCTCGATGGTGTCGACATCATGAAACTTGACCAGACCGGTCTGCGCAAGGCGCGTCTGGACATGCAGATGATCTTTCAGGATCCGTTCGCCTCGCTCAATCCGCAGATGCAACTTGTGGACCAGGTGGCTGAGCCGTTGCGCAACTACAATGTGGCGACTGGCTCGGAGTTGCATGATCGGGTCGCCAACCTGTTCGACCGCGTTCAACTGCCCCGTAGCTTCATGCGCCGCTTCCCGCACGAGATGTCGGGTGGCCAACGACAACGTATCGCCATCGCACGGGCGCTGGCTTTGAACCCCAAGCTGATCATAGCGGATGAGGCCGTATCGGCGTTGGACGTGTCGGTACAGGCACAGGTTCTGAACCTGATGATGGAACTGCAGGCCGAGCTTGGGCTCAGCTATCTGTTCATCAGCCATGACATGGCGGTTGTGGAACGCGTTAGCCATCATGTCGGTGTCATGTACCTTGGCCGTATCGTCGAGCTGGGGCCGCGGTCCCGCGTATTCGAGAACCCGCAGCATCCTTATACTCAGGCCTTGATGAAGGCGGTTCCGATTGCCGATCCCAATAGGCGAAAATCTGAAAAAGACCTGAACTTCAAACCGATCCCGTCGCCAATTCATCCTATCGGATACAAGCCGGAACCGTCGCAATACCGCGAGGTAGAACCGGGGCATTTTATCCTGACAACTGACAGCGGATACTAGCCATATGCCCACACGTCTGTCGCCGTTGGAGATCATGACCAAACTGATCTCGTTTCCAACAGTGAGTCGTGATACCAACCTGCCTTTGGTCGATTGGATCGCAGACTATCTTTACAGCCACGGGATCGAGGCTCATCGCTGGCCGGATCCCGGACAACCACACAAATCGGCGCTGTTTGCGCATGTAGGGCCGTGGGAAGAGGGGGCCGTTGTTCTGTCCGGTCATACTGATGTGGTGCCGGTCGATGGCCAGCCCTGGGATAGCGATCCTTTCACAGTAACCGAGCGTGACGGCAAGTATTTCGGGCGCGGCACATGCGACATGAAGGGGTTCGACGCGCTTGCGATCTGGGCGATGGTCGAAGCAAAGTACCGCAACGTGACCCGCCCGCTGCAATTGGCTCTGAGTTTTGATGAAGAGGTCGGCTGTACTGGTGCGCCTCCAATGATCGCCGAGATGCAAAGGGTGCTGCCAAAGGGCAGCGCCGTGATTGTGGGTGAACCGTCGATGATGCAGGCCGTGACCGGGCACAAGGGCAGCTTTGGATATGACACGCATGTCGTCGGGTTCGAGGTGCACAGTTCGATCATGCATACTGGCGTCAACGCAATCATGTCTGCAGCGCCGTTGATCGACTGGGCGAATGCCCGCAATGCCGAAAACATGGCTGCAGAGCCGTCTGAAGTGGCGGCACTGTTCGATCCGCCATGGACGACTTGTCATGTAGGCATGATCGAAGGTGGAACGGCGCATAACATCACCGCCAAGGATTGCCGCTTTATGATGGATTTCCGAGTGGTGCCGGGGGAAGATGCAGGCATGTGGCGTGATGCCTATCTGGAACAGGTGCGTCGCACCGAGGCCAGCATGCAGGCTGTTCATCCGGAAGCGTGTATCGAGATTTCCGAGAACTTTGCCGTTCCCGCGCTTTTGCCCGAAGAGGATGGTGAGGCCGAAACGCTGGTGCGTGCCCTCACTGGTGACAACGCCCGCCATGTCGTAAGCTATGGCACCGAAGCGGGTCAGTTTCAGGAGGCGGGGTACTCGGCGGTCATCTGTGGTCCCGGCGACATCGCGCAGGCACATCAACCCAACGAATACATTACCGTGGCACAATTCAGCGCGGGACATACATTCATGGAGCGTTTGCTGGACAGGCTGACGGCCTGACCGGGCCAGCGACCAAAAGGGGAGAGTTGGAAATGCCGATAAAGAACCGGCTCGCAGAAATGCATCAGGAAATCACTGAATGGCGGCGTCACCTGCACGCTCATCCGGAACTCATGTACGATGTGCACAAGACTGCAGCATTTGTGGTGGAGCGACTGAAAGAGATCGGTGTCGACGACATCACGACCGGTATCGGTCAGACGGGTGTCGTTGCGGTAATCAAGGGCAAATCTGACACCAAGGGCCGTGTGATCGGGCTGCGGGCAGACATGGATGCCTTGCCAATCGAAGAGGCAACTGGGGTCGACTATGCCTCGACCGTGCCCGGCAAGATGCATGCCTGTGGGCATGATGGGCATACGTCGATGCTGCTAGGGGCCGCGAAATATCTGGCTGAGACGCGGCACTTCGATGGGACAGTGGTGCTGATTTTCCAACCGGCGGAAGAAGGAGGGGCGGGCGGGCTTGCGATGTGCCAGGACGGTCTTATGGATCGCTGGGGCATTCAGGAGGTTTATGGAATGCACAACATGCCGGGGCTGCCGGTAGGGGAGTTTGCCATACGCCCCGGCGCGCTTCTGGCGTCGTCCGATGAGTTTGAGATCGTCGTGACCGGCAAGGGTGGCCACGCCGCGGCTCCGCATGATGCCGTAGATACGACATTGGTCGCCGCGCAGACCGTGGTGTCCCTTCAGTCGGTCGTTTCCCGAACGGTCAATCCGATCAAGAGCGTGGTGCTGACCGTAGGCACATTCCAAACCGACAGCGTGGCATCCAACGTCATCGCGCATACCGCCCGGCTTCAAGGAACGGTTCGGACGCTCGATCCAGAATACCGTGCGATTGCGGAAGAACGTGTTCGTCGGATCGCCGAAGATACCGCCTCGGCTTTTGGCGCCAAAGCCGAGGTGACGTGGACACCCGGCTACCCCGTCACGATGAATACCCAAGCCGAAACGGGGTTTGCCGCAGAGGCCGCAAAGGCGGTGGCAGGTAAGATAAACGACGAAACCGATCCGATCATGCCGTCAGAAGATTTTGCCTACATGCTTGAAGAACGCCCTGGGGCCTACATCTTCATTGGGAACGGGGATACGGCCATGTGTCATCACCCGGCCTATAATTTTGATGATGACGCCATTCCAGCCGGCTGCAGCTGGTTTGCAGAGTTGGTGGAACGACGAATGCCTGTGGCGTGAAAAGGGGGGGAATGGCATGCCGATCAAGAACCGGCTCGCTGAAATGCATGACGAGATCACGGCCTGGCGGCGTGACATTCATGAAAACCCTGAAATTCTTTACGACACGCACCGCACCAGTGCGCTGGTGGCCGACAAGCTGAAGGAGTTCGGTTGTGATGAGGTGGTGACTGGTATTGGCCGCACAGGTGTAGTCGGCGTTATTAGGGGAAAGACGGATACAAAGGGGCGTTCAATCGGATTGCGGGCCGATATGGATGCGCTCCCGATGGATGAGCTGACTGGGCTGGACTACACCTCGAAAACACCGGGTGCCATGCACGCCTGCGGTCATGATGGCCATACAGCGATGGTTTTGGGGGCAGCGAAATATCTGGCGGAAACCCGTAACTTCGATGGCACAGCCGTTGTGATTTTCCAACCTGCCGAAGAGGGCGGCAACGGGGCCGAGGCGATGGTCAAAGACGGCTTGATGGACCGGTTCGGCATTCAGGAAGTCTATGCCATGCACAACATGCCGGGTCTGAAGACAGGTCAGTTTGCCATCCGTTCCGGGCCTTTGCTGGCGGCGGCGGACGAGTTTGACATTCAATTGACCGGGCGCGGTGGCCACGCGGCCAAGCCGCATGACACGGTAGACACCACGGTTATGCTGGCTCAGGTCATCATTGCGCTGCAAACGGTGGTATCGCGGAACGTGGATCCGACATTACAAGCTGTCCTGTCGGTGACTTCGGTGGAAACCTCGTCCAACGCCTTTAACGTGATTCCGCAATCCGCCAGGTTGCGCGGCACTGTCCGAACCCATTCGAATGATGCGCGTGTATTGATCGAAAACCGTCTGAAGGAGGTTGTTGCCGGGACCGTTGCAGCGTTCGGAGGAGCAGCCGATATTCGCTACAGCCACGGAGTTCCGGTTACGATCAACGCCGAAGAGCAGACCGGCTTTGCCACCGAAGCTGCGGTTGTGGTCGGCGGCAGCTGCGTCGAGGCGCCGATGGTGATGGGGGGTGAGGACTTCTCATTCATGCTGCAGGAACGGCCCGGTGCGTTCATCGTTCTGGGAAATGGTGACAGCGCCGGATTGCACCACCCGGAATACGATTTCAACGACGAGATCATTCCGCTTGGGTGCTCGTGGTTTGCTGAAATGGTCGAACGCCGGATGCCGGCGGCCTGAGAAACTCAAGGAGTACACAGATATGCCAGTGAAAAACCGATTTGCGGAGCTGCAGGAGGAAATCTCTGCATGGCGGCGCGACATCCACGAGAACCCGGAAATCTTGTTCGAAACGCATCGCACCAGCGCATTGGTGGCGGAAAAGCTGAAAGAATTCGGGTGTGACGATGTGGTCACGGGTATTGGCCGCACCGGCGTTGTCGGCGTTATCAAAGGCAAGAGTGACAGCAAGGGCAAGGTGATCGGTCTGCGCGCCGATATGGACGCTTTGCCAATTCACGAGGCGACAGGGCTGGACTATGCCTCCAAGACGCCGGGTGCGATGCATGCCTGCGGTCATGACGGCCATACCGCGATGTTGCTGGGGGCTGCCAAGTATTTGTCCGAAACCCGTAATTTCGACGGTACAGTCGTTGTGATCTTTCAGCCCGCTGAGGAGGGTGGCGGCGGCGGTCGCGAGATGTGTGAAGACGGCATGATGGATCGCTGGAATATTCAGGAAGTCTATGGGATGCATAATTGGCCGGGTAAGCCGGTCGGCAGTTTCGCGATCCGGCCCGGCGCGTTTTTTGCGGCAACCGACCAATTCGACATCACCTTTGAAGGCAGAGGCGGCCACGCCGCCAAACCGCATGAGACGGTGGACACCACTGTGATGACAGCGCAGGCGGTACTGGCGCTGCAGACCATCGCCTCGCGCAATGCCGACCCCATCGATCAGGTGGTGGTATCGGTTACATCGTTTGAGACATCTTCCAAGGCATTCAACGTGATCCCGCAGAAAGTGCAGATCAAAGGCACCGTGCGCACCATGAGCAAAAAAATGCGCGATCTGGCCGAAAAACGGATCAAGGAAATCTGCACCGGCGTTGCGGCGACCTTTGACGGTACGGCGGACGTAACGTACATCCGCGGGTATCCGGTTATGGTCAACAGCGATGAGCAGACAGGCTTTGCCGCCGAAGTGGCACGCGCGGTGTCCGGCGATTGCGAGGAAGCGCCTCTGGTGATGGGGGGCGAGGATTTCGCCTTCATGCTCGAAGAACGACCGGGTGCCTATATCCTTGTCGGCAATGGCGATACGGCAATGGTGCATCACCCGGAATATAATTTCAACGACGAGGCAATCCCTGCCGGGTGCAGCTGGTGGGCCGAGATTGTCGAAAAACGCATGCCAGCGGCGTGATCCGCCATGGGCGCGGGCGAACAACTCTCGTGCCCTGACGATCTTTCAAGCCGGATCAAGCTGAGTGCATAATGTATCAATGACGGCGTCCAATGCCTGTTTTTGATCGGACACGCAGCTTTGCGCAGCCTCTCGGGCTGCTTTCAGTGCAGGTTCGTCGGACAACCATCGCGTGATGGCTTTTATCAGATCCCGAGCAGCGCGCACTTCGATTGCACCGCCATTCCTGATCAACGGTTTGTACGTTTCCGCAAAGTTGAAATAGCCCGGCCCGGTAATTATCGCCGCCCCGGCCTGAGCCGGCTCGAACGGGTTGTGTCCGCCGATCTCCTTCAGGGAGCCACCCAAAAAAACCAAGGGGCAGAGGGAGTACCAAGTCCCGGTTTCACCCAGCGTATCTGCCATATAGACCTGTGTTTGCGACGTGATGAGGTCCTTCGACGTTCGTCGCGCCATTTGAAGCCCGGCTTTAGAGATGAGGCTTGCGACCTCGTCCCCCCGTTCGGGATGGCGTGGGATAAGCAGCAGCAGGAGGTTGGGCCAGTTTTTTAACAGTTCAGTGTGGGCCGCGAGAACGGTTTCTTCTTCGCCAGCGTGTGTAGAGCTTGCAACCCAGATCGGGCGTTCACCAATTTGCGCCCGAATTTCGTCTCGGGTATTGTTATCGATCGGTAAAGGATCAGACATCGCCTTGAGGTTGGTTCCGGGCTGCACACGGGCGGCTTCGGCCCCCATTTCGATTAGATTTACGGCCGTCTTTTCGTTTTGGGTAAGAAACAGCTGGAACTGATCCAGTATGAACCGAGCAGTATCAGGGCGCTTCTTCCAACCCTGCACCGATTTCTCGGATAGTCGTGCGTTCAGCAGGGCCAATGGGATGCCGCGTGAAGAGCTTTCCACCACCAACCGCGGCCAGATTTCGCTTTCCACGAATATCCCGGCATCTGGTTTCCAATGTGCGAGAAACCTGCGCACGGACCCTGGTGTGTCAAGCGGCGGATACTGGTGGCGGGTACGGGGAGGTATGCGTTTTTCGATCAAAGCGGCCGAGGTGGGGGTGCCGGAGGTGATCAAAAACTCTGCGCGGGGCAGGCGTAGACCCAAACGTTTGATCAGGCCGAGAACAGAAAGGCTTTCTCCGACGCTGGCCGCATGAAACCAGATCAACTGGCCATCGGGCCTGGGCTGGCTTGCGTGGCCCAGACGTTCCCGTTGTCGGATCCTGGAAACACCGGCACGGTCCAGCTTGCGGCGAACCGCCAACCACGCAATTGGAGCCAACAGAGCAGTTGCGCCGCAATATGCCGCATAGAGCAACGTGGCCTTGCCTGAATTGCCAGACACCTCAGCCGCCTGTGTGGCTCATATGCCGGGTCATTCGGCCATCCACCTGTTGCCGCGAATAGTCGAAATCGTGCCCTTTGGGCTTCAGATGGATCGCGGCGCGAATGGCCGCCTCCAGGGCCTCCTCCGTGTTCGGATGATCGCGCAGGGGTTGGCGCAGATCGGCCATATCTTCCTGCCCGAGACACATGAACAACTCGCCTGTGCAGGTCAGACGCACTCGGTTGCAGCTTTCGCAGAAATTGTGGCTGAGCGGAGTGATGAACCCAATTTTTTGGCCAGTCTCCTCTAGCCTCACATACCGGGCTGGTCCGCCCGTGCGTTCGGCTAAATCGGTCACCTGATAGTGTTTTTCGTAATCCGAGCGCACGTCTTTCAGTGACCAGTACTGATCCAGACGATCTTCATTGCCGATGTCACCCATTGGCATGACCTCGATCCAGGTCAGGTCCATGTCGCGCTCGGCGCACCACTCGGTAATGCGGGGCAGTTCTTCCTCGTTGAAACCTTTCAGGGCCACGGCATTGATCTTGATCCGAAGTCCTGCCTTTTGCGCTGCATCGATGCCATTCAAGACCTGCGGCAGCCGACCCCAGCGGGTGATATCGGAAAATTTCGACTCGTCTAGCGTATCCAGCGACACATTCACGCGACGCACCCCAGCGGCATAGAGCTGATCCGAAAAGCGCGACAGTTGCGAGCCGTTGGTGGTCAATGTCAGTTCTTTCAGCGTGCCGCTTTCCAGATGGCGGGTCATGGCGTTGAAAAATGTCATGATGTCCCGCCGCACCAAGGGCTCTCCGCCCGTAATGCGCAGTTTTTCTACTCCCATGCGAATGAAGGTTGAACACATGCGGTCCAACTCTTCCAGCGTCAGAAGCTCTTTCTTGGGTAGAAAGGTCATGTTTTCCGACATGCAATACACACAGCGGAAATCACAGCGATCCGTCACGGAAACGCGAAGATAGGTGATGGCGCGGGCAAACGGGTCGATCAGCGGAGCAGTCATGCGCCATAGGTAAAGCGGGTGAGGGGCGTCGGCAAGGGCCAACAGCGTTTTGACTGGCATGTCTTTGTGGGCGCGGATAGGGTCGCAGGCATGAGATACATTGCCTTGGTTATACTTGTCGCGCTCGCGGGGTGTTCGGCCATACGGTCGACCAAAGACCGTCTCTTCGGAGAGAATCAAACGTTGTCGGAGCCCGTTGTCACCGATGTTTCCGCCGAAGCCCCCGAAGAGGTGGCACAGACGCCAATCGCAGCCGATCCGGGCTGGAATGGGGCCAGGCAGACCATTGCAGGACTTGGCGATCCGACGCGACCGGGGCGGTGGCTGGAGACACCATTGGTGAAAACCGAGATCAACGGGCGTGTGGTAACACGGGATACCGGCGCTCAGGTCTATGTTCTGCTAATCCCTGCACCGGGACCCCAAGGTGCGGGAAGCCGTTTGTCTTTGGAAGCAATGCAGTCGATGTTGTTGCCGCTGGATCAGTTGGTCGAGTTGAACGTTTATTCCAACTGATCTGACAGGTATTTGCCGGCTTCTTTTCGGGCAAACGGTTTCATGGTTGCACCATGTTCACTCAGAAATGCCGTGACGCGCGGCGCGTCATGTTTGGACAGGTCACGCAACCACCAGGCGACGGCCTTCTGGATGAACCAGTCGCGATCCGTGACATAGTCCGCTGCCCAACTGAGAACCCTTTCCCGCCGGTGCAGATCCTCGGGCTTGGGGTGGTTCTGCTTGGTCCAGGGAAGGGTCGCGACCAATGCGGCGCGGCGCGTCCACATATGTTCGGATCTAGTCCAGCCTTCGACCTGATCCAGACGCTCGGGATCAGCGGTCAGGCGCCATTGCATCGCCATGCAGGCGTGGTCGGCGACGGCCCATGCGTCAAAATCGGAAACCCAGCTTTGCAGCAAAGCCCAAACTGCCTCGTCAGATCCGATACGGGCCTGAGTCAGCAATTTCGCGGCGGCCAGACGGCCTTCGTGTATGTTTGTTTGCCACAGAGCATTGGCCAGTTCCACCCGTGTGCCAACCGCCAATTCCTGACGCCACGTCTTGGCCAATTCGTTGAGAATCGGATTGGCCACGCCCAGATAGGGACGATCCGCCTTGTGATAAGCTGCCATTTGGGCCGATCGTTCTGGATCGGCATGTGCCTTGATTTGATCTAGAAATGAGCCCAGCATGACCGGATCAGATTGGCACGCCAGTGGGTTTCCCATCGATCGTCTTTTGGTTCTTTTTGACCCAATAGGAGCGGATGTCGTCGTCGGATTTTCCATCCACCCATTTTTGCATCGTGTCGCGCTCGGATCGATAATCCATGAACGGAACTGCATAGCCGCATGAGGTCTGAACCATGTCCACGCTAACGTCGAAGATCTGACGCGCGCTGCGATGAGAGGGAAATTGAGAGGACAGTTTTCCCCAGTCGGGATCAGCTACCTGGACCGTGCGAGCAGATCCGTATACGCGCAAAATCATCGGTCGCGTTGTGAAAGAGCACCACATCAACGTTATACGGTTGGCCTCAAGCAGATGCCCGGCGGTTTCGTTGCCGCTACCGGTCAGGTTCATCCAAAGGATGCGATTCGAGTCCATTACCCGCAAGGAATCCATTCCCTTGGGGGATATGTTGACACGCCCTTCGGGGCCAGCCGAACCAGTAAAGAAGATATGCTGGCCTTCAATGAATTTGCGGTGCACTTCGTCCAGCGCCGGAAACTGTTTGGACATGTCTTACTCCACCGTTACGGATTTCGCCAAGTTGCGCGGTTGGTCGACATCCGTGCCTTTTGCAACTGCCGTGTGATAGGCCAACAACTGCGCGGGAACAGCGTAGAGGATCGGCGCAAGGCTGTTGTGGATATGTGGCATTCGGATCGTCGACCAGACGCCATCTTCGGCATCCGAAATGCCGTCATCGTCTGACACCAAAATGACCTTGCCCTTGCGTGCCATGACTTCCTGCATGTTCGACGTCGTCTTGTCGAACAACCCGTCGTGCGGTGCCAGAACCACCACAGGCATGTGTTTGTCGATCAGGGCTATGGGGCCATGCTTGAGCTCGCCAGACGCGTAGCCCTCGGCGTGTATATAACTGATTTCCTTTAACTTTAGCGCCCCTTCGAGCGCTAGAGGATACATAAGTCCGCGGCCCAAGAACAGGACGTCGCGCGCTTCGCTGAGTTGCTGCGCGGCGACGCGGATCGCGTCATTCTGATCCAGAGCGGCGTTAAGCGCCGATGGCAGTCCTCGCAATGCAGAGAAGTGATCCGATAGTTGGTCGTGGGTCAGAGTTCCGCGATCTGCAGCAGCTTTCAAAGCCAGTAACAGCAACACCGCTAATTGGCAGGTGAAGGCCTTGGTAGATGCGACACCGATTTCAACACCTGCATGAATCGGCAGGGCGATATCGCTTTCCCTCGCGATCGAGCTCTCGGGGACGTTGACGACGGATACTATCCTGTCTGCTTTTCCTTCGCAGTATCGCAACGCCGCCAGAGTGTCGGCGGTTTCGCCCGATTGGCTTACGAACAGGGCAAGCGTTCGTTGCACCAAAGGCGGTTCGCGGTAACGGAATTCGGACGCGATATCGACCTCGACCGGAATTTTCGCCAGCTGTTCGAACCAGTATTTTGCCGTCAGGCAAGCATAAAAGGCTGTGCCACAGGCGACCATGGTCAAACGGTCAATCTTGGAAAAATCCAGATCTTCCGGAAGGCTTACCTGCTCACTTCCGGATGGCAGATAAGACCGAATGGCATCGGCAACGACCACCGGCTGTTCATTGATCTCTTTGGCCATGTAATGCTTGTAGCCATCCTTGCCGGTTCGGGCGTGATCGAGTTTGATTTCTCGGATTTCGCGGTTCGCCAACTCTCCGCTTTCCGTCCGAATTTCTACGGAGGACCGAGTTACGACCGCTCGGTCTCCTTCTTCCAGATAAGTGATGCTTTTGGTCAATGGGGCCAGGGCGATGGCATCGGACCCCACGAACATCTCGCCCTCGCCGTGACCGATGGCCAACGGCGACCCTTTGCGCGCCGCAACGATCAGGTCCTCTTCGCCTTCAAAAAGAAAGGCGAGAGCAAATGCGCCGTGGAGTCTGTCAATTGTTTTGAAGGCGGCTGCGACCGGATCCAGACCGCCCCGCATATGATGTTCCGTCATCAACGCGACGGTTTCGGTATCCGTTTCGGTTTGAAACTTGATACCGTTATCAGCCAGTTCCGCACGTAGTTCCCGGTAGTTTTCGACGATGCCGTTATGGACAACTGCTACCGGGCCGGCGCGATGGGGATGCGCGTTGCTGATGGAAGGTGCGCCGTGCGTGGCCCAGCGTGTGTGTCCAATGCCCGACTTGCCGGCCAAGGGCTCGTGTACCAGCAGATCGCTGAGATTGACCAGTTTGCCCACCGCCCTGCGACGATCCAGTGTGCCATTATTGATTGTGGCAATCCCGGCGCTGTCATAACCGCGATACTCAAGCCGTTTGAGCGCTTCCACCAGGATCGGCGCCGCCTCGTGATGGCCTAAAACCCCAACAATTCCGCACATAGAAACTTATCCTTTATCGCGGCGAGCCTTTTTCGCCTTCAACATATCAAACAATTTACGCGCATAACCGGGTTTGTTTTCCTGTTTGGCGCGCGCGACCGCCAATGCATCCGGTTCAACATCACGAGTGACGACTGTTCCGGTTGCCGTCATCGCCCCGTTACCTAAAGAGACAGGCGCAACCAACATGGTGTTCGAGCCGATAAAGACGTTATCCCCAATGCTCGTGTAGTGCTTCATCACGCCGTCATAATTGCAGGTAATCGTGCCAGCGCCGATATTCGTCGACGCCCCAACCGTGGCATCACCGATATAGCTGAGGTGGTTGACCTTGGCGCCCTCGCCGATCTCGGCGTTCTTGATTTCCACAAAATTGCCAATTCGGGCGTTCTCGGCCAATTCGGCGCCGGGTCGCAAACGGGCATATGGCCCGACAATCGCGCCTTGGCTGACGTGGCAGCCCTCGAGATGTGAAAAGGCTCGGATTGTGGCACCGCTTTCTATGGTGACGCCCGGCCCAAACACGACATGGGGTTCAATGATAGTATCGCGGCCGATCACGGTGTCCGCCGCCAGGTAGACAGTTTCAGGTGCCATCAATGTGACGCCAAGTTCCAGCAACTCTTCTCGTGCCCTCGATTGGAACACGGCATCGGCTGCCGCCAGATCTGTGCGCGAGTTCACCCCGAGCGTTTCCTCCTCATCACAGGCAATGGCAGTGACCTTCAGGCCTCGATCCCGGGCGATCTCAACTAAATCAGTCAGATAGTATTCACCCGATGCGTTGTCGTTGCCGACACTTGAAATGAGTGAAAACAATAGTTGTGAATCGCAGGCCATCAGACCTGAGTTGCAAAAGGTTATGCAACGTTCATCTGCCGAAGCGTCTTTGAATTCGACAATACGCTCCAACATATCGCCATTCATTACCAATCTACCGTATCTCGCCGGATCGGCGGCTTCGAAGCCGAGAATGACCAGATCGTTCCCCCTCCGAGCCTCAATCATTCTTTCGAGAGTGTTTGGTCGAATGAAGGGCGTATCACCATACAGCACCACAACGTCGCCGTGGAACCCGTCCAGCACGGTTCGAGCTTGATTGACAGCATGGGCTGTCCCTAACTGTTCGTCCTGAACAACTATCCTCGCTCGTTCGTCTTCCGCGCAGGCCTCTTGGCGCACGGCTTCCGCGCCATGACCGGCAACCACGATGGTGTGCTCGGGGTTCAGTACCGCGCCTGCCCGCATTGCGTGGATTAGCATGGGGACCTGTGCTATTGGATGCAGAACTTTTGGTAATTCCGAATTCATCCTGGTGCCTTTTCCGGCCGCGAGGATGACCAATGCAGTGCTCATGAATAGGTTTTCTCTTTCGTTTTGTTGCTGACCGTTTTATCCGCTATGTCCAAAGGCGCAAGCAGTTCGGTGATCAAACAAAATTGCCGATTGCAACACGACAAGGCGAAATCCCGCCGAGCATGGAGACGGAATGCGCACGGTTATCTTTGATCTGGATGGAACCCTAGCAGATACGTCGGGTGATCTTCTGGCGGCCGCAAACCATTGTTTTCGGCTGATGGGGCATGGTGATGTTCTAGTGCCCGGCGAGGATGCCGGGATTGCCCTGCGTGGTGGAAAAAAGATGCTGACACATGGTCTGGAACGTCTGGACTGTTATCAGGCTGCCACGGTCGATGAATACTATCCGATCCTGCTGGCAGCTTACGGAGAGGCCATCGACCACCACACGCAATTCTACCCTGGTGCGCTGGCTGCGGTGGATGCGTTGCGGGCAGCAGGATACAAGGTTGGCATCTGCACCAACAAGCCCGAAGCCTTGGCCGATCTGCTGCTGACGCGCCTGGGCGCGCGTGACATTTTCGACTCGCTGATCGGAGCTGACACCCTGCCTGTGCGCAAACCCGATCCTGAACCATTGCGCGAGGCTGTTCGCCGCGCCGGAGGTGATCCGGACCGGTGCATTTTGGTCGGGGATTCCGACACCGACAGGAACACGGCGCGCGCTGCCGGGGTTCCGTCTGTTCTGGTAACATTTGGACCATCTGGCGACGACATGGCTGCGCTTGGTCCTGAGGCGTTATTGCATCATTTCGATCACTTGCCCGCCTTGGTCGCGGAGTTGATCGGGCAACCAGAGCCAGTCGGGTTGTAGCCAGCTTTCCAACCTCTGCCCGTAGTATTGCTGGGAGCATAACAGACATGACCGAGAAGTTTTCAGGCAGCTTCACCCAACAAGAGCCGATCCCCGATGATGCCATCGAGGCCGCAGTTGCGGTTATGCGCCATGGGCGGTTGCATCGCTACAACGTTGTCCCGGGCGAGATGAGTGAAACGGCGTTGCTCGAGCAGGAGTTCGCAGCCCAGATGGGCGCGAAATACTGCGTCGCTGTTGCATCGGGCGGTTATGCGCTTGCAACCTCATTGCGCGCTACTGGTGTAAAACCCGGAGATCCAGTGCTGACCAATGCCTTTACGTTGGCTCCGGTTCCCGGCGCGATTGCTTCGGCGGGTGGTCGACCGGTTTTTGTTGGTGTCACCGCGGGATTGACGATTGACCTCGAGGATCTCGCGGCAAAGGCAGGTCAGGCGAAAGTTTTGATGCTTAGCCATATGCGCGGCCATCTGTGCGACATGGATCGGTTGATGCAGATTTGTGATGAAGCCGGAATTAGGGTGATCGAAGATTGCGCGCATACGATGGGCGCGCGCTGGAACGGTACGCTGTCGGGACGGCAGGGCGCCATAGGGTGCTATTCTTGCCAAACATATAAACACGTAAACTCGGGTGAGGGTGGCTTGCTGATCACCGATGACGAGGAACTGGCGGCGCGAGCGGTGATGATGTCGGGTTCATACATGCTATACGAACGTCATGTGGCGGCGCCGGGACCGGAAGTGTTTGAGCGCATCAAGTACCATACTCCGAACATTTCGGGGCGGATGGACAATTTGCGGGCCGCGATCCTGCGCCCCCAGTTGCGCGATCTGGAAACACAGGTGGCGCGCTGGAACGATCGGTATCGCGAGATCGAGGCAGGCTTGCGTGACACGCCGGGCCTAACCGTTGTCGAGCGACCCGAGGCGGAATTCTATGTCGGATCGTCCATTCAGTTTCTTCTGCTCGACTGGTCCGCCGAACGCGTCGGCGAGGTGATCCGCCGATGTGCCGAGCGCGGGGTTGATCTGAAGTGGTTCGGCGGAACGGAACCCAGTGGCTTCACTTCGCGGTATGACAGTTGGCGCTATGCCGATTGTGAGCGCTTGCCAAAAACCGACCGCATTCTGGCTGGGGTCATTGACATGCGTGTTCCCCTGACATTCTCGCTGGACGATTGCCGTTTGATCGCACGCATCATTCGGGCCGAAGTCGGTGCGGTGTTTCAATCCTGAATGAACAAACACAGGCAGCGTCCGACACATTTTGAAGCGGCGTTCTGGAGACGGGGCGCCGTTTTTTGTTTCCGGTCGACGTGGGGTCGCGGGGAAACACAATCGTTGACCGAAAAGAGATTCGCTGTTATCTCATTATTGAACAAGTGTTCAATAATTGCGAGAGGAGAGCGCAGATGTTCACCGCGACCATGCAATTCGATCTGGGCGAAGATGTGAACGCCCTGCGTGATATGGTGCATCGCTGGGCCCAGGATCGGGTCAAGCCGATGGCCGCAGATATCGACAAGACCAATGAATTTCCCAACGATCTTTGGAAGGAGATGGGTGAGCTTGGCCTGCTGGGCATCACCGTGCCCGAGGAGTACGGCGGTTCGGGAATGTCGTATCTGGCTCACACAGTCGCCGTTGAAGAGATCGCGCGGGCCTCGGCCTCGGTATCCCTGTCGTACGGCGCTCACTCGAATTTGTGCGTGAACCAAATCAAGCTGAACGGTACCGAGGAGCAGAAACGCAAGTACCTGCCGCGCTTGGTCTCGGGAGAACATGTGGGCGCTCTGGCGATGTCCGAACCTTCGGCAGGGTCTGACGTGGTGTCGATGAAGTTGCGTGCCGAAAAGCGGAACGATCATTATCGCCTGAACGGCAACAAGTATTGGATCACCAACGGTCCGGATGCGGATACCTTGGTCGTCTATGCCAAGACCGATCCCGAGGCGGGATCGAAAGGGATTACTGCCTTTCTGATCGAGAAGGAGATGAAGGGGTTCTCGACCTCTAACCATTTCGACAAACTTGGAATGCGTGGCTCGAATACCGCTGAACTGATCTTTGAGGACGCCGAAGTGCCGTTCGAAAACGTGCTGGGCGAGGAGGGTAAGGGAGTTGCCGTCCTGATGTCTGGTCTCGACTATGAACGGGTTGTGCTGGCGGGTATCGGGCTGGGTATCATGGCGGCCTGCCTGGATGAGGTCATGCCGTATCTGGCCGAGCGCAAGCAGTTCGGCAAACCTATTGGCACGTTCCAGCTGATGCAGGGCAAGATTGCGGATATGTACACGGCGATGAATTCGTCGCGTGCCTATGTTTATGAGGTGGCCAAGGCCTGCGACCGCGGTGACGTGACCCGGCAGGATGCGGCGGCCTGCTGTCTCTATGCTTCTGAACAGGGAATGGTTCAGGCGCATCAGGCCGTACAGGCGATGGGTGGGGCCGGGTTCCTTTCGGATGCAGCCGTCAGCCGTATTTTCCGCGACGCCAAATTGATGGAGATCGGCGCAGGTACCAGCGAAATCCGCCGGATGCTGATCGGGCGCGAGTTGATGAATACAATGCTCTGATAACGGATCGCCCCGCCACGGTTGAGGTGACGGGGCATTGCGGTGCAAGGATCAGAAACGATGAACGTAGGTGAGTCCAATCAGCCACGGATCGACTTCGGCAGTGCCGATACCGGCGCCGTCCAAGGTTACGTCAGTGTCGATATCGAACCAACGCACGTTCAGGCGGACAGCACCGGTGTCGCTGATCTGATAGTCAAGGCCAGCCTGCAGAGAAACGCCAAAGGAATCGTCGGCCTTGAGGTCGCCCAACGGCGATTGTTCATCAAAGAACACGGTATAGTTCAGGCCTGCGCCGACATAGGGCTTCCAGGCGCTGTTGGTCGGGAAGTGGTAGTTCAGCGACAGGGTTGGCGGCAGGTGCTTGACGCTGCCCGCGTCCACGCTTCCACCGAGGGTAACATCGTGCTCGAAGGGGGTGGCTGCCAGCAACTCGATCCCCAGGTTGTCGCGGATGAAATACTCGACAGTAAAGATCGGGCGCGTGTCATCATCGATCGACGCACTGAAGCCAGCAAGCGATCCGTTGTCGGATTTGGGGTCCAGGTAGCCGAAACCGACACCCACTGTCCAGTCGCCACGCGATTGGGCGAAAACGGGAGCGGCGAGGGCGGTCAGTGCCGTGGTCAATGCCAGTACGGCGGCTGTGCGTTTCATGGTGACTCCTTTAGAAACCGTTTGATTTCGCGCATTAATGCCGTTTTTCGCATGTGTTCTGCGAAGTTCTCTGATTTGAATCAAATTCATCTGTGGTGGAGGCGTTTGCGAGGCAACCGTGAAGTGTTTGCGTCGGCTACGCCCCTTGCAAACAAGGGTATGAACAAGCATCGGCCGGAGGTCGTTTCGTGATGCGCATACCGGGTATGCATCCAGGAGGTGGATGGGATATTCCACCTCGTCTCAACATGGCGCGGCAATGTCTGCAAGGCGCCGATGATCAGACCGCGATCATCGACCTGACCGGCTCAGAACGGGTCGAAATCTCTTTTGCCGACCTGCGCCAGATGGTCGAACGCCTGTCCCGCCGCCTTCTGCACGAGGTTGCGCCGGGTGACCGGGTCGGCGTGCTGCTCAGTCAGTCCCCATGGTGTGCGGCGGCCCATCTCGCGATCTGGAAGATTGGCGCGATCTCGGTACCACTGTTCAAACTGTTCAAAAGGGATGCGCTGTGCACCCGCGTGCGGGATGCCGGGGCGAGGATCGTGCTGACCGACGCCGAAGGGGCAGCGTTGCTCGGCGATCTGGCCACCCCGTTTATGGTCGATGAAACCGGCGAGGATGGCGGGCCAGTGCCCTTTGCCGATACCGGCCCCGAGGATCCGGCGGTGCTGATCTATACCTCGGGCACCACCGGCAGCCCCAAGGGCGCGCTGCATGGCCATCGGGTTCTGACCGGGCATTTGCCAGGTGTCTCGATCAGTCACAATCATCTGCGCTACGGCGACTGCCTGTGGACCCCCGCCGATTGGGCGTGGATCGGGGGGCTCTTCGATGTGCTGATGCCGGGTCTTGCGCTGGGCATTCCCGTCGTTGCCGCGCGGCTTGAGAAATTCACCCCCGATGCCTGCGCTGACATCATCGCGCGCGGCGGAGTGCGGAACGTCTTTTTCCCTCCAACGGCGCTGCGAATGCTCAAGGCGGCGGATCAGGCAATCCCCGGTCTGCGCTCGGTTGCGTCCGGCGGGGAACCGCTGGGGGCCGAAATGCTGGCATGGGGTCAGAAGGCGTTCGGCCTGACGATCAACGAATTTTACGGCCAGACTGAATGCAACATGGTCGTATCATCCTGCGCCGAAGATTTCCCTGTGCGCCCGGGCTGTATCGGTAAACAGGTGCCGGGGCATGAGATTGCAGTAATCGATGAGGACGGCAACCCGACCGGCGAAGAGGGCGACGTGGCCATCCGGCGCGGCTCGGCCTCGATGCTGCTGGAATACTGGAACCGGCCCGACGCGACCGCTGAGAAGTTCCGCGGGGATTGGCTGATTACCGGAGACCGGGGTGTTTGGGAAGGCGACTACCTGCGCTTTGTCGGTCGGGAGGATGACGTGATCACGTCCGCCGGATATCGCATCGGCCCGGCTGAGATCGAAGATTGCCTGCTGACCCACCCGGCGGTGGCGACGGTGGGCGTGGTCGGCAAGCCGGACCCGCTGCGGACCGAGATCGTGAAGGCCTATGTCGTGTTGAAACCGGGGGCCGAGGCTTCGGGGCCGGAGTTGCAGGACTGGGTCAAGGATCGACTGGCGCAGTATTCCTATCCACGTGAGGTGGCGTTTCTGGAGGAATTGCCGATGACGGTGACGGGGAAAGTGATCCGCAAAGAACTTAAGGCGCGGGCGTCGGAGGAGAGCCAAAGTGACCGTTGATACTTTACCGAACCGTCTAAATCAAAGAATCTGGCGAGCGGCTCTGTTCCCTTACACAACAAAGTGTCCTGTATGCGCTGCGACCATTTCCCTGAACAAGTTGTCCAAGGCTCTTCGACGAAGCAAACGCTCAGGGAAAAAGGAATCGGCGGTTTGTTCATCGTGCAAAACTGCATTGCAGTTTGAGAGAGGTCGTCGTTACAATTTTGTATTCGCACTGCGTATCTTGGTATTTCTAATCAGCGCAGTCATCGGTTCAGCCGTGTTTTCACAGTTTGACGCGACCAGCTATTTTCACGAGGCGAGAGGAGGAGTCGAGCCAAACTTTCTCGGTTTCCTCCTGACTATTGTCCTGTTCGTTTATCCAGCGGCGGCGATGACCTCCAAATTAATCAAGGTTGAGGTTGTCGAATGAAAAATCTCAACTCTTGGCCTTTAAAATATCTTACGCCTTCCGCCGAAATACTCAGCCGCAAACTGAGGTCTAAGTCCGATACGACGGCAGAGCTTCAGGAGGATTTATGAAACTCAAATCTAACGCCATGCCCGCCTCTGAAGGCTTCAAGATAAACCGCGCGGCCCATCTCGACGCGCTCGCCCAAATCTCAGCCGCTGCCGAAGCGGCCCGCATGGGCGGAGGAGAGAAGTCCCGCGCGCGGCATGAATCCCGGGGCAAGATGTTGCCGCGCAGGCGGGTGGCGAACCTGCTTGATCCGGGGTCTCCGTTTCTGGAAATCGGGGCGACGGCGGCGCATGGGATGTATGATGGCGCGGCCCCGAGTGCTGGTGTTGTTGCAGGTATTGGTCGCGTGCACGGGCAAGAGGTCATGGTGGTCTGCAACGACGCCACCGTGAAGGGCGGCACATATTATCCGATGACTGTCAAAAAACACCTGCGGGCGCAGGAGATTGCCGCGGAAAACCATCTGCCCTGCATCTATCTGGTCGACAGTGGCGGCGCGAACCTGCCCAATCAGGATGAGGTGTTCCCCGACCGCGACCACTTTGGCCGTATCTTCTACAATCAGGCCCGGATGAGCGCGAAGGGTATCCCTCAGATCGCCGTGGTGATGGGGTCATGTACGGCTGGCGGCGCTTATGTGCCAGCGATGTCGGACGTGACGATCATCGTCAAGGAACAGGGCACCATCTTTCTTGCCGGCCCACCGCTGGTCAAGGCGGCGACGGGTGAGGTGGTGAGCGCCGAAGACCTCGGTGGCGGAGACGTGCATACGCGCCTTTCGGGCGTGGCCGATTACCTGGCAGAGGATGACGCACATGCTCTGGCTTTGGCGCGGCGCGCGGTGCAATCACTGAACCGTCGCAAGCCGCTGACGGTGGATTGGGCCAGCCCCGAAGAGCCTGCCTATGACCCCGAGGAAATCCTTGGCGTGGTTCCCGCGGACCTGAAGACGCCATATGACATCCGCGAGGTAATTGCGCGGTTGGTCGACGGCTCACGTTTCGACGAGTTCAAGCCGCGCTTTGGCGAGACCATCGTGTGTGGATTTGCCCATCTCAAGGGCTGCCCAATCGGAATTATCGCCAACAACGGCGTGATCTTCAGCGAGGCGGCGCAAAAGGCCGCGCACTTCGTGGAACTCTGCAGCCAGCGCAAGATCCCGCTGGTCTTCCTGCAGAACATTACCGGCTTCATGGTGGGTCGCAAATACGAAAACGAGGGCATTGCCCGTCACGGAGCCAAAATGGTGACGGCTGTGGCGACGACGAACGTGCCCAAGATCACCATGCTTGTCGGCGGTTCCTTCGGGGCGGGCAACTATGGCATGGCGGGCCGGGCCTATCAGCCGCGGTTCCTGTGGACATGGCCCAGTTCCCGAATATCGGTGATGGGTGGCGAACAGGCGGCGGGTGTTCTAGCGACCGTCAAGCGGGATGGCATTGAACGTTCGGGGGGCACCTGGTCGGCCGAGGAAGAGGCCGAGTTCAAGCGCCCGACGCTGGAGATGTTCGAAGAGCAATCGCACCCGCTCTATGCTTCGGCCCGTCTGTGGGATGACGGCATCATCGACCCGCGCAAAAGCCGCGATGTGCTGGCCTTGTCGCTGAGCGCCGCGCTGAACGCCCCGATTGAAGAGACACGTTTCGGCGTGTTCAGGATGTGAAACATGACCAAATTTCGAGGTTTGATTGAAGATGCTCTGTTCTTGCCTAAGCTGACTGGAACCGTTCTGATGTTGAAGCACATCGAAGGGATGCCGGAAGTCGGCATGCAAATTTCAGTTTCGGGCAAGCTCGCTGAGATCAAAGAACTCGGGCGCAATTCAACTGATGGCCAGTCGGTTTCTTCCAGGAGCTGTTTAACTGGCAGACCTTGCGCTCCTTACGGTAGTATTTTGATTGAATGGAATGAAGAGGCAGTTGCCCTGAAAGATCTTCATTTGCTTTGGGTAGCGGAAGAGGCTGTGAACTGATGTTTGACAAGATCCTGATTGCCAATCGCGGCGAGATCGCCTGCCGTGTGATGGAAACCGCGCAGCGCATGGGCGTCGCCTGTGTTGCGGTCTATTCCGATGCCGATGCCGGCGCCAAACATGTGGCGATGGCGGACGAGGCGGTGCATATCGGCGGCCCGGCGCCCGCCGACAGTTACCTCAAGGGCGACGTGATCATCGCTGCCGCTTTAGAAACCGGCGCGCAGGCGATCCATCCCGGTTATGGGTTCCTGTCCGAGAACCCCGGATTCGTGGATGCGGTCGAGGCGGCGGGGCTGACCTTTATCGGTCCCTCGGCCAGCGCGATCCGTGCGATGGGCCTCAAGGATGCCGCCAAGGCGCTGATGCACGAGGCGGGCGTGCCCGTGGTACCCGGCTATCACGGCGACAACCAGGATCCCGAACATCTGGCGGGCGCCGCCGATACCATCGGCTACCCGGTGCTGATCAAGGCGGTCGCGGGCGGCGGCGGCAAGGGGATGCGCCTGGTCGAGCGCCCGCAGGATTTCGCAGCGGCGCTCGACAGCGCGCGGGGTGAGGCCAAGACCGCCTTTGGCAATGACGCCGTGTTAGTCGAGAAATTCGTCGCCAAGCCCCGCCATATCGAAGTGCAGGTGTTTGGCGACGGTACCCATGCGGTGCATCTGTTCGAACGTGACTGCTCGCTGCAGCGGCGACACCAGAAGGTGATCGAAGAGGCCCCGGCACCCGGAATGACCTCCGAAATGCGTGAAGCGATGGGGCAGGCGGGTGTGCGCGCGGCTGAGGCGATCGGTTACAAAGGCGCGGGGACGGTCGAATTCATCGTTGATGCCTCGGACGGTCTGCGGCCTGACCGGTTCTGGTTCATGGAGATGAACACACGTCTGCAGGTGGAGCACCCGGTGACCGAAGCCATTACCGGCGTCGATCTGGTGGAATGGCAATTGCGCGTGGCCGCCGGAGAGAACCTGCCGAAACGACAGGACGAACTGATCATTACCGGCCATGCTTTCGAGGCAAGGCTCTATGCCGAAGATGTGCCAAAGGGCTTTCTTCCCGCAACGGGAACATTGACCCACTTGCGTTTCCCCGACGAATGCCGCGCCGACAGTGGCGTGCGGGCGGGTGACACGATCAGCCCCTGGTACGATCCGATGATTTCGAAGGTTATCGTTCACGGTCCGACCCGAGAAGTGGCTTTGGCAAAGTTGGACCGGGCGTTGAGCGGCACGCAGGTGGGCGGGACCGTAACCAATCTGGCGTTTCTCGGAGCTCTGACCCGGCATGCGGGGTTTGCAGCGGGTGATGTGGATACTGGCCTGATCGGTCGCGATCTGGAGGCGTTAGTTCAAGAGCCTATTGCCGAACCTCGGCACAAGGTGGCGGCGGCGATGACTGCATTGGGGTTGGTTGAAACTGAGGCGCATACTGGGTTTTCGATTTGGGCACCTTTGCACCGCGCAGTCGAGATATCCTGGCAGAACGAGCCGCGCGCGTTGGATGTACAGGTTCTGGGGCCGGTTCGGCAGCTATGGCAGGTCGGGGAAGATCAGGTGCTGGCAGAGCGTCGCAATGGGCGCTGGCAAATTGGAGGGCGTGCGATGCCCGACACCTCGACCGCGGGACAAGTTGTCACCGTGTTTGACTGCTACGGTTTGGCTTTCGAAATAATTGATCCGCTGGATCGGGATGCCTCTGCCAGCGGCGATACCAATGTTATAGAAGCTCCGATGCCGGGGCTGGTAAAGGCCGTGTTTGCCAAGGCCGGTCAAGCTGTGAATGAAGGGGATCGTCTGGCCATTCTGGAGGCGATGAAGATGGAGCATTCGCTTTTGGCCGCCCGGGATGGAGTGGTCGCTGAAGTGCTTGCCAGCGCAGGCGATCAGGTGGAAGCTGGTGCGGCGCTTGTTCGGCTCAAGGACGATGCCGACTGAGTTCCCGCGCCTGTTTGGCAGTTGGACTGGGAATTTGTGACCAGAAAGAAGCAGGAGGCTCGCCCGTGGCGGAGCGTGTGGAAATATTCGAAGTCGGTCCGAGGGATGGGCTTCAGAACGAGAAGCGTGAAATTCCGGTAACAGATAAGGTAGCGCTGGTTGATTGCCTGAGCCAGGCCGGGTTCAACCGCATTGAAGTTGCAAGCTTCGTGTCGCCCAAATGGGTGCCGCAGATGGCGGGTTCGGCCGAGGTTCTCGCGGGCATCACAAGGCGGAACGGCATTCGGTATGCCGCGCTGACACCAAATATGCGGGGCTATGAAGATGCTCTGGCGGCGGGAGCCGACGAAGTCGCCGTGTTCGCGTCGGCGTCGGAAGGGTTCTCCAGGGCCAATATCAACGCTACGATCGAGGAAAGCATCGAGCGGTTCGTACCCATTCTGGATGCTGCACGCCACATTGACATGCCGGTGCGCGGTTATGTGTCTTGTGTGACCGATTGCCCTTATGACGGGCCGACGGCGCCGGAGAAGGTCGCCGAAGTGGCTGATATATTGTTTTCGCGAGGCTGCTACGAGATTTCACTGGGCGATACGATTGGCCGGGCCACTCCGGACAAAATCGCCAGGATGCTGCTGGCCGTGCGGGAAAGGGTACCGGTTACGCGCCTTGCCGGACACTATCATGACACCGCAGGTCGGGCGATCGACAATATTGATGCGTCCTTGTCTTTAGGCGTAAGGGTTTTTGATGCCGCCGTCGGAGGGTTGGGCGGCTGTCCCTATGCGCCCGGCGCCGCCGGGAACGTGGCGACCGAAGCGGTTGACGCGCACCTTACACGGCTGGGATACGAAACGGGTCTGGATGCCTCGGTATTGGAGCGGGCTGCAGGCATAGCTCGCGCGATGAGAGCAGGGTGAGGAAACAGCATGTTTGAAACGATCTCGCTGGAAACGGATGCGCGTGGTGTTGCGACGCTGACACTGGATCGGGCAGAAAAGCATAACGCGATGTCTGCGAAGATGCTGGCCGAGTTGACGGCTGCCGCAAGGCAATTGTCGGCGGACGAGGCTGTTCGGGTCGTGATCCTGACCGGGGCCGGCAAGACATTCTGCGCCGGTGGCGATCTGGGCTGGATGCAGGACCAGATGGCGGCTGACCCAAAAACCCGCTTTGTCGAGGCGCGGAAGCTGGCCGAAATGCTGCAGGCGATAAATACATTGCCCAAGCCGGTGATCGGAGCCTTGCAGGGAAACGCCTTTGGTGGCGGCGTGGGAATGGCTGCGGTTTGTGATATCGCGATTGGTGTTGATAGTCTGAAAATGGGCCTGACCGAGACGCGTTTGGGGCTGATCCCGGCAACCATCGGTCCCTATGTTATCGCCCGAATGGGAGAGGCGAGGGCGAGACGGGTGTTCATGTCGGCTCGTCTTTTCGATGCCAATGAAGCTGTTGAATTGGGGCTGCTGGCAAAGGCAGTACGGGGAGATAAACTGTCCGAAGCGGTTGAAGGAGAAGTGACCCCATATCTTGCCTGTGCACCTGGCGCCGTTGCATCTGCCAAGCGGCTCGCTCGACAACTGGGACCACGGATCGACGAAGATGTGATCAACCGGACGATTCAGGCTTTGGTGGACAGGTGGGAAACCGAAGAAGCGAAGGAGGGAATCGCGGCGTTCTTCGACAAAAGAAAACCTGCATGGATCACGTAGGTTTCACTTCTATTGCGTGCAAACCGGTATTTGCGAAAACATTCGATAAACCCGGTGCCTAACGCGGCGATTTAACCTGCCTGTCGCGTTCGCGCTTGGTTGACCCTCTGACCCGGCAGGGGTAGAGAATGTCCAGTCAACTCGCAAATTGACGGCACGTTCAAAGGTGGACGTGCAGGAAAGGAGCCATTCGTGGAAGAGCTGTTGCGGGAATACCTCCCGATCCTGGTTTTTCTGGCCGTCGCTGTCGGCCTTGGAATCGTCTTGATTCTCGCGGCTGTCGTTCTGGCTGTCCGCAACCCCGACCCCGAAAAGGTAAGTGCCTATGAATGCGGTTTCAACGCATTCGACGATGCGAGGATGAAATTCGACGTCCGCTTTTATCTGGTGTCGATCCTTTTCATCATCTTCGATCTTGAAATCGCAATGCTGTTTCCGTGGGCTGTGAGCTTTAAAGACATCAGCGACGTCGGGTTCTGGTCGATGATGGTGTTTTTGGCGGTACTGACCATCGGCTTTGCCTATGAATGGAAGAAGGGGGCCCTGGAATGGGAATAATGACAGGGGCGAACACAGCTGATGTCGACAAGGAAGTCGCGACCCGGGCCCTGAACGCGGAATTGCAGGACAAGGGCTTCTTGCTGACCTCGACCGAGGATATTATCAACTGGGCGCGTACGGGTAGTCTGCATTGGATGACCTTTGGCCTGGCCTGCTGTGCTGTGGAAATGATGCATACGTCGATGCCGCGTTACGATGCCGAGCGGTTCGGCATCGCGCCACGCGCGTCCCCACGCCAGTCGGATGTGATGATCGTGGCCGGAACTCTGACCAACAAGATGGCCCCGGCGTTGCGCAAAGTTTATGACCAGATGCCCGAGCCACGCTATGTGGTCTCGATGGGGTCCTGTGCCAATGGCGGCGGCTATTACCACTATTCCTATTCGGTGGTGCGCGGTTGTGATCGGGTTGTTCCGGTTGACATCTACGTTCCCGGTTGCCCGCCGACTGCCGAGGCGCTGCTTTACGGTCTGCTCCAACTGCAACGCAAGATTCGCCGCACGGGGACGATTGTACGATGAGCGAAACATTGAACGAACTCGGGACCCATATCGAACTCAAACGCCCTGATTGTGTTCTGGGCTGGGATGTGAGCTTTGGCGAACTCAATGTGGATGTTGCCCCTTCCAATCTGGTCGATTTTATCGATTTCCTGAAGTCCGACCCCAATTGCAGGTTTTCCAGCCTGGTGGACATCGCAGGCGTTGATTACCCCGAACGCGGCAAGCGGTTCGACGTGGTCTATCACTTTCTGTCGATGTACCAGAATCAGCGCATCCGTTTGAAGGTGTCGGTCCGCGAGGATGACATGGTGCCTTCGATCGTGGATGTGCACCCTTCAGCCAACTGGTTCGAACGGGAAGTCTTCGACATGTTCGGAATCCTGTTTTCCGGCCATCCCGATCTGCGTCGCATTCTCACCGACTATGGATTCCGCGGCTACCCTCTGCGCAAAGACTTCCCGACCACAGGTTACACAGAGGTCCGCTATGATGAGGCGCAAAAACGCGTCGTCTATGAACCTGTGGACCTTGTGCAGGAATACCGGCAGTTCGATTTCATGAGCCCCTGGGAGGGTGCCAATTATGTTCTGCCGGGGGACGAGAAACAGGAGAGCAAGTGATGGGTGGCATCTGGTGGCTGATCCTTTCCGCGCTGACGATCATTCCGATGGTCAAGTTGTTACCGTTCTTCGGGATCAACAAATATTGGTGCCTGGCTTGCCTGATCCCCTTCGGTACGATTGCACTTTTGTGGTGGATGGGCCTGAAGTTGCAAGAACTGGAGCGCCGTTGAGATGCTGATGATGTTGGGGGAACTGATCGCACTGGGTGTGCTTGGGGTCCTGCTGGCGGGCGCTGCGGCTAAGGCTGTCGAGACGAAAAAAGTCCGCGTACGGGCTGATGCGAAAAAGAACAGACGAGGGCGTTGATGGACGGCTCAAGATACGATGACGGCAGCACGGACGCGCTGAGCGGAGAACAGAAGATCCGCAACTTCAACATCAACTTCGGCCCGCAACACCCTGCTGCGCACGGAGTTTTGCGTCTGGTTCTTGAGCTGGACGGCGAGATCGTCGAGCGCTGTGATCCGCATATCGGCCTGCTGCACCGTGGCACCGAAAAGCTGATGGAAAGCCGGACCTATCTGCAGAACCTGCCGTATTTTGACCGTCTGGATTACGTGGCACCAATGAACCAGGAACATGCCTGGTGTTTGGCCATCGAAAAGCTGACCGGGGTAGAGGTGCCGCGTCGTGGCTCTCTGATCCGGGTTCTGTATTCCGAGATCGGGCGCATCTTGAACCACCTGCTGAACGTGACAACGCAAGCGATGGACGTGGGTGCGCTGACGCCGCCGCTCTGGGGCTTTGAAGAGCGCGAAAAGCTGATGGTGTTTTATGAGCGTGCCTGCGGCGCCCGCCTGCACGCCGCGTATTTCCGCCCCGGTGGCGTGCATCAGGACCTGCCGCCGGAACTGTTGGACGATATCGAGGCGTGGAGCCACGAATTCCCCAATGTCCTAGATGACATTGACGGGCTGCTGACCGAAAACCGCATCTTCAAACAGCGCAACGCCGATATCGGCGTGGTGACCGAGGATGATATCCAGAAATACGGCTTCTCGGGCGTGATGGTGCGTGGATCGGGTCTGGCATGGGACCTGCGCCGCGCGCAACCTTATGAATGCTATGACGAGTTCGAATTCCAGATCCCCGTTGGCAAAAACGGCGACTGCTATGACCGCTATCTCGTCCGCATGGAAGAGATGCGCCAATCGCTGCTGATCATCCGTCAGGCCATTGCCAAAATCCGCGACTGCCCCGGTGACGTTTTGGCGCGTGGCAAAATCACCCCGCCGAAGCGCTCGGACATGAAGACCTCGATGGAAAGTCTGATTCATCACTTCAAACTGTACACCGAAGGCTTCCACGTGCCTTCCGGTGAGGTCTATGCCGCCGTTGAGGCCCCCAAGGGTGAGTTCGGTGTCTATCTGGTCGCCGACGGAACCAACAAACCCTACCGCGCCAAACTTCGCGCGCCGGGCTTCCTGCACCTGCAAGCCATGGACCACGTAGCCAAAGGCCACCAACTGGCCGACGTCGCCGCCATCATCGGGACGATGGATGTGGTGTTCGGGGAGATTGATCGTTGACGCTTACTTCCGTCGTAGAGTTTGTTGAGCAGATGCTGACGCTAGCCGCGTTGGCGGGCTTGGCTATTTCTACAGCGGCCTACGTCAAAACGAAGATTAATGAAAAAGAAGCAGTACGCGTTGCAGCGGTCGATGAGTGTAGGAAAGTTAGTGTTCATCACCTTCTCCACAACGACCCAAATTTTTTAACGGTTTCGCAAATACTGAATGAGCTTCGAGCATCCTCATATGAGACTGGTATGGATGTTAGGAAGGCGGAACTTTCGGAGCCGAAAGTTCGCCTACTACTAATGGATATGATTTCTGCAGGGGTTTTGATCCAAAGGCATGGAGATCAATATGGTGTCGCCCAAGATAAGTTTGACATTGGTGCCGTTGCAGTTGAAGAGCAGCTTAGGACCCATATGGCAGCCAAAGTAGCCGTCGGATTGATTTCCAAATACCCGAACCACTTTGACGATGTAACACTCCTGGACGAAACGCGGAGCCAGTCTACGACAACGTTTTCTGATGCCGAGTTTTGGATCGCCATGGCCGACGTGCAAGGCCGTGGTGTCGCTCATCGAAACGATGGCGGCAAATGGGAAATAGGTAAGGTCTAGAACATGCTCCGCCGTCTTCATCCCGAACAACCCGAAAGCTTTGCCTTCACCGCTGCCAACCAGCAATGGGCCGAAGCGCAGATCACCAAATACCCCGATGGCCGTCAGGCCAGCGCGGTCATTCCGCTGCTGTGGCGCGCACAGGAACAAGAGGGATGGCTGAGCCGTCCGGCGATTGAATCCGTCGCCGACATGCTGGGTATGGCCTATATCCGTGTGCTTGAGGTTGCTTCGTTTTACTTCATGTTCCAACTGCAACCCGTTGGGTCGGCTGCGCATATTCAGGTTTGCGGCACGACCTCCTGCATGATCTGCGGGGCCGAGGATCTGATCGCTGTCTGCAAGGAGAAGATCGCGGCCAAGCCACACATGCTGTCCGCCGATGGCAAGCTGAGCTGGGAAGAGGTGGAAT
This sequence comes from Ruegeria sp. CI1, assembly GCF_056536925.1. Classification (NCBI taxonomy): domain Bacteria; kingdom Pseudomonadati; phylum Pseudomonadota; class Alphaproteobacteria; order Rhodobacterales; family Roseobacteraceae; genus Ruegeria; species Ruegeria sp. CI1. The sequence continues at coordinate 238,077 of NZ_JBQFQP010000005.1, forward strand.
GCCTCGGCTCGTGCACCAACGCGCCGATGGCGCAGATCGGCAAGGATTATTATGAGGATCTGACCGCCGAAAGCTTTGGCAGGATCCTTGATGATCTGGTGGCGGGAAAAGTTCCGACACCGGGCCCGCAGAATGGTCGATATGCGGCTGAACCGCTCAAAGGTCTGACCAGTCTGACCGATTATGACAGCGGCAAAACCCAGTACAACGCGAGCGTTCAGTTGGCGAGCGATATCGGGGACACCGTCAAACGTATCGACGGCACTGAAGTACCGCTGCTGACATCGTGGCTGGGCAAAGATGGCAAAGCTGCCGGAGCCAAGGCCGCGCCCAAGCCGCCCAAGACCCCAGCCGCACCGAAACCGGCAGTCAAACAGGCGGCTGAAGCCAAAGTAACCGAAGTCAAGGAAGACGAACCTGAAATCCTGAAAGAGGCTCGGGATGGCAAGGCTGATGACTTGAAGCTGCTGAAAGGCGTGGGGCCGAAACTGGAGCAGACGCTCAACGAACTGGGCTTCTATCACTATGACCAGATTGCGGCTTGGACACCGGAACAAATGGCCTGGGTCGATGCTCGGCTCAAGTTCAAGGGCCGGATCGAGCGCGATGGTTGGATCGAACAGGCAGCCAAGCTGGCAGCGGGTGAGGAAACCGATTTCGCCAAGCGCGCCAAGAAAAACGGGATCTACGAGGAGTAGCCCGAAAAAACGAGAATGAGTGGCGTTCCCGCCAGGGGGCGTCGGGATGAGCCGGACGAGATGGACACGGACAAGGAACTCGCCATTGCCCGAAAGGGTCGCCACATCGGACTGGTCATTGCGGTGACCATGCTGGCATGGCTTGCTCTGTCACTGTTCATCGGTCCCGCATTGAAATTGGAAGCTCGCTATGCGTTGCTTTTCGATTTCGCGGCGCTTGCCGGTCTCATCTATGCGGTGATCAACATTTTTCAACTCTGGCGCATGCGCCAGGACAGCCAAGGGTAAACTAGCGATGCTGAAGGATCAGGACCGGATCTTTACCAACATCTACGGGATGCACGACCGCACGCTCAAAGGTGCGCAGGCCCGGGGGCATTGGGACGGCACCGCTGGCCTGATCGACAAGGGGCGTGACTGGATCATTCAGACGATGAAAGACTCGGGGTTGCGTGGTCGCGGTGGTGCGGGGTTTCCGACCGGTTTGAAATGGTCATTCATGCCCAAGGAAAGCGACGGTCGCCCCGCCTATCTGGTAGTGAACGCGGATGAATCCGAGCCGGGCACCTGCAAAGACCGCGAGATTATGCGCCATGATCCCCACACACTGATCGAGGGTTGCCTGATCGCATCTTTCGCGATGAATGCGCACACGTGTTATATTTACATTCGGGGCGAGTACATCCGTGAGCGCGAGGCGCTTCAGGCCGCGATTGACGAAGCTTACGACGCCGGTCTTTTGGGCAAAAACGCTGCTGGATCGGGGTGGGATTTCGACTTGTTCCTTCACCATGGGGCAGGCGCCTATATCTGCGGAGAGGAAACTGCCCTGATCGAAAGCCTTGAGGGCAAGAAGGGCATGCCGCGCATGAAGCCTCCGTTTCCGGCGGGTGCGGGACTGTACGGCTGCCCGACCACCGTGAACAACGTGGAATCCATCGCCGTGGTCCCGACCATTCTGCGTCGGGGCGCGGACTGGTTCGCAGGCTTTGGTCGCCAGAACAACGCAGGCACCAAATTGTTTGCGATCTCGGGCCATGTAAACAACCCCTGCGTCGTAGAAGAGGCGATGTCGATTTCTTTCGAGGAACTGATCGAAACCCATTGCGGCGGCATTCGCGGCGGCTGGGACAATCTGCTGGCCGTGATTCCGGGCGGGTCCTCGGTTCCTTGCGTGCGCGGAGAAAACATGCGCGACGCCATCATGGATTTCGACTATCTGCGGGGTGAGTTGGGCTCTGGTCTGGGCACGGCTGCGGTGATCGTGATGGACAAATCCACGGACATCATCAAAGCGATCTGGCGGCTGTCGAAATTCTACAAGCACGAAAGCTGTGGCCAGTGCACGCCTTGTCGTGAAGGCACTGGCTGGATGATGCGCGTCATGGATCGTCTGGTGAAGGGTGAGGCCGAGCTGGAAGAAATCGACATGCTGTGGGATGTGACCAAACAGGTCGAAGGGCACACCATTTGCGCGCTTGGCGATGCGGCCGCTTGGCCAATCCAGGGCCTGATCAAGAATTTCCGCGAAGAGGTTGAAGAACGCATCAAGGCCCAGAAAACAGGTCGTATGGGCGCCATGGCGGCGGAGTAAGGCAGATGGAAGTCTTTGAAGCATATTCGCACGCGATTGCCTCGCTGGTGATCTTCACCCTGATTGTTCTGGCATTGTCGCCGTTCTCGGCGTTGGCTAAGGCTGGAAAGGGGTTGGCTCCAGGCGCCACGCCTGAGCAGGATTATGCGGACAAGGCCTATCGTCTGAACCGGGCATACCTCAACGGGACCGAAACGCTGCCCGCCTTTCTGGCCGTGACGGTCGCGGCCGTTCTTGCCGGGGCAAGCCCGTTCTGGGTGAACCTGTTTGCCGCGCTGGTTCTGGTGGCCCGAGTTGCCATGCTGGTGGTTCACCTGCGTGGCATCGGCAAACCGCACAGCGGTGTACGTTCGGTTTTCTATGTGGCTGGCTGGGCTTGCATGGCGGTGTTGGCCGTTATGGCATTGGTGGCACTGTTTTGAACCGATTTTTCCGATATCACGTAGCAGAAGCCTTTGATCGGCCGGATCACTCTGTGTTGCCCGTCTGCGCGCGGTCCCGGGCGCATCTTGCTGTTGCTGGCGTTTTGGTCATTGCTGCTGTCACTGCTGGGTGCGCGCGAGAGCAAAAGGCGAACCGAGTTTTGTTCGATGGGCACTTTTTTCCAACCAAGGCGCAAGCTGTGGACAAAAAGGTGTCTCTTGCCGATTTCACAGTGACCGTATCTGATGCGTCGCAGTCTACAGACGGTGCGCGCGAAGCCGGTCGGTATGCAGGAACACGGTATTGCATCGAAAACTATGGGTCGTCCGACATCGTCTGGAAAGTCGGGCCTGACACCGACCCACAAAACCTGCGCATTGTGGACAACAAGCTGACTTTCGCGGGGACATGCCGGAGGCCATGAACGACTGTTCAGCATATCCTAGTCATCGGGAGCTGACGTTATCGAATAGCGTCAGGACATGGTTTCGCTTGGGGAAATCCCAATCGAAAGGATCTGTTGTGTCGAAGCTAACAGTCGCGTTCGCTGCCTTGTCTTTCTCAGTGCCGGCATTGGCCGGAGCCAAGCCCCCTTTGCGCGAAGTTCCACAGATCGCCGACGGCATCTTCACCATCGTGGTTGCCAATGAAATTCGCAAGACGTGTGACGATATCAACGGGCGCATTTTCAAGGGGATCGGCGAAATCCGGCGTTTGCGGGCCGAAGCGAACGCCTTGGGGTATTCCGATTCCGAAATCCGCGCGGTTCTGGATTCCGACGCGGAAAAGGAACGTATGAAGGCGCGTGGTCGGAAATACATGGCTGGGTTGGGCTTGAACTATGACAAACCGGGCGACCTGTGTCGGCTCGGCCAGCTGGAAATCAAGAACAAAAGCGCAATTGGCGCGCTACTGAGGGCGAATTAGATCATGTCTGACCTCCGCAAGATCAATATTGACGGGCAGGAAATCGAAGTCGATGGCTCGATGACCCTGATCCAGGCCTGTGAAGAGGCCGGAGTTGAAGTGCCGCGTTTCTGCTATCACGAGCGTCTGTCGATCGCCGGAAATTGCCGTATGTGCCTGGTTGAGGTCGTCGGCGGCCCACCGAAGCCCGCAGCCTCGTGCGCCATGCAGGTGCGCGATTTGCGCCCTGGTCCGGAAGGTCAGCCGCCGGTCGTCAAAACCAATTCGCCTATGGTCAAGAAAGCCCGAGAAGGTGTGATGGAGTTCATGCTCATCAATCACCCGCTGGATTGCCCGATTTGCGATCAAGGCGGCGAATGTGATCTCCAAGATCAGGCGATGGCCTATGGCCTGTCGGGTACCCGCTTCAAGGAAGCAAAGCGAGCGGTTGACGATTTGGACCTTGGGCCGCTGGTTTCGACTGCAATGACCCGCTGCATCAGTTGCACACGCTGCGTGCGCTTCACCACCGAAGTCGCCGGGATCACTCAGATGGGTCAGACAGGGCGCGGTGAGGATGCCGAGATCACCTCGTATTTAAACCAGACGCTGGACTCGAACCTGCAGGGCAACATTATCGACCTGTGCCCGGTTGGGGCGCTGACCTCGAAACCTTATGCGTTTACAGCACGCCCGTGGGAATTGACGAAAACCGAAAGCATTGACGTGATGGATGCGCTTGGCTCAAACATCCGCGTCGACACCAAGGGGCGCGAAGTAATGCGCATTCTGCCGCGCAATCATGACGGCGTGAACGAGGAATGGATCTCCGACAAGACCCGGTTTGTATGGGACGGTCTGCGCCGTCAGCGTCTGGATAAGCCTTATGTTCGAGAGAACGGAAAGCTGCGCCCGGCAAGTTGGGCGGAGGCATTGGGCAGAGCCGCTGACGCCCTGAAAGGAGCGGAAAGAGCAGCGGGAATCGTGGGCGATCTTGCCCCGGTCGAAGCCGCCTTTGCGCTGAAACAAATGATAGAAGGGCTGGGCGGTGTTGTCGAATGCCGCACCGACGGCGCGCGATTGCCTGCCGGAAACCGTGGGGCGTATGCCGGTACTGCCGCCATCGAAAACATTGACTCCGCCGAACGAATTCTTCTGATCGGCACCAACCCGCGCGACGAGGCGCCCGTTCTGAACGCCCGCATCCGAAAGGCCTGGGCGCACGGGGCCGAGGTGGCTCTGGTGGGTCCGGCGGTCGATCTGACCTACCACTATCATCATATGGGCGACGACCGCGCGGCACTGCAAAAAGTCTTGGACATGGGGGGTGACGATGAAATCAAGAGCAAGCCCTCGCTGGTCATAGTTGGGCAGGGCGCGCTGCAAGAGGCGGATGGCGCTGCCGTTCTTGCCGCGGCGCAGACCATTGCCGCCAACACGGAAAGTGGTCTGATAATTCTGCACACGGCAGCCTCGCGCGTGGGCGCGTTGGATGTGGATGCCACCAACGAGGGCGGCATGGAAGCGGTCAGCGCTGCGGATGTAATCTATAATCTCGGGGCAGACGAGGTCGAAATCGGTGAGGGCGCATTTGTCATTTACCAGGGCAGTCATGGCGACCGCGGTGCACATCGCGCAGATGTAATTCTGCCGGGGGCAGCGTATACCGAGGAAAACGGCCTGTTCGTGAACACCGAGGGTCGCCCGCAGCTAGCAATGCGGGCCGGTTTTGCGCCGGGCGAGGCAAAGGAAAACTGGGCGATCCTGCGCGCACTCAGCGCCGAATTGGGGACGGCCCTGCCTTACGACACTCTGGCGCAACTGCGAATGGCTATTGTTGAGGCCATTCCGCATCTGGCCCGTATCGACGAAGTGATCAAGAACGAGGTGCAGCTGCTTGATGCCGGGGCTTTGGGTAAGGCTAGCTTCCGGAATGCGGTAAAGGACTTCTATCTGACCAACCCGATTGCGCGTGGTTCACAACTGATGGCTGAACTGTCAGCTCAGGCAAAAGCACGCATGGCAGAGAAGATCGCGGCAGAATGAACCAGATCTGTTTCATATCTCCGATAATGGCGCATACCGTCTTGGGCGGTGTCGTCGTGCGTCAAATGCGCATGGAACCGAACAATAAGGGTGGCGTTGCGGCGGCGGATGCTGTTTACACCAACGCGCCGACCCAACCGCAGGACTTGCTGGTCTTTGGCCAAAGCATGAAGCGCGGGAAACGGAATACCTACGGTGTGAGGACAAATGGCTGATTTCTTTAACACCCCAGGCGGAATAGCCATCATCATTCTGGCGCAGGTGCTTGCTGTTGTTGCCTTTGTGATGATTTCGCTTCTGTTTCTGGTCTATGGCGACCGCAAGATTTGGGCTGCTGTTCAGATGCGGCGCGGGCCCAACGTGGTGGGGATCTATGGCCTGCTGCAATCGGTGGCCGACGCGTTGAAATACGTGGTCAAGGAAGTGGTCATTCCTGCCGGAGCAGACCGCGCCGTCTTTATCCTCGCACCGTTGACCTCGTTCGTGTTGGCGATGATCGCCTGGGCGGTGATCCCGTTCAACGATGGTTGGGTACTGTCGGATATCAACGTCGCGATCCTCTATGTCTTTGCTGTGTCCTCGCTGGAGGTTTATGGCGTGATCATGGGCGGGTGGGCGTCAAACTCAAAGTACCCGTTCCTGGGCTCGCTGCGCTCTGCTGCACAGATGATCTCTTATGAAGTTTCGATCGGCCTGATCATCATCGGCGTGATCATCTCGACCGGATCGATGAATTTTGGCGAGATCGTGCGAGCGCAGGACGGCAATCTGGGCCTGTTCAACTGGTACTGGCTGCCACATTTCCCGATGGTCTTCCTGTTCTTCATCTCGGCACTGGCTGAAACGAACCGACCACCGTTTGACCTGCCAGAAGCGGAATCGGAACTGGTGGCGGGTTATCAGGTCGAATACTCCGCCACGCCCTTCCTGCTGTTCATGGCAGGCGAATACATCGCCATCTTCCTGATGTGCGCGCTGACGTCGCTGCTGTTCTTCGGCGGCTGGCTGTCACCGATCCCGGGCCTGCCGGACGGCGTGCTGTGGATGGTCGCCAAGATGGCATTCTTCTTCTTCCTCTTCGCGATGGTCAAGGCGATCACCCCGCGCTACCGCTACGACCAGCTGATGCGCTTGGGCTGGAAAGTGTTCCTGCCGTTCTCGCTGGTCTGGGTGGTCTTCGTGTCTTTTGCGGCGAAATTCGACTGGTTCTGGGGCGCGTTCGCCCGTTGGAGCGTAGGAGGCTGACTGATGACGCAAATCGATTACACCCGCGCTGCCAAATACTTCCTGCTGCAGGATTTCTGGGTCGGCTTCAAACTGGGAATGAAGTACTTCTTCGCCCCCAAGGCCACGGTGAATTACCCGCACGAAAAAGGCCCCCTGTCTCCGCGTTTCCGGGGTGAGCACGCCCTTCGCCGTTATCCGAACGGTGAAGAACGCTGCATCGCCTGCAAACTATGCGAGGCGATCTGCCCGGCGCAAGCCATCACCATCGACGCGGAACCACGCGAAGACGGCAGCCGCCGTACCACGCGTTATGATATTGACATGACCAAGTGCATCTACTGCGGTTTCTGCCAAGAGGCCTGCCCGGTGGATGCAATCGTCGAAGGCCCGAACTTTGAATTCGCAACTGAGACCCGCGAGGAGCTGTTCTACGACAAGGAGAAGCTGCTCGACAACGGCGAACGCTGGGAAGCCGAGATTGCCCGCAATCTGGAAATGGACGCGCCTTACAGATGAGTGATACGCCGACAAATCCGTTCGAGCTGATGATGAAGCAGGCTCAGGACATGGCCAAGGCTATGAACCCGGCGATGGAAAGCTTCTCGCCCAAAGGGTTCGAAGCGCTGTGGCCGACCATGCCAAAAGAGGTCATGGAGATGATGTTCGGCAACACCGTCAACAAGGACGGGCTGGATGCCAAGACCCGACTGCTGTTGACGTTGGCCGGGCTGACCTGTCAGGGCGCTCAGGCGGATTCAGCCGTGCGCCAGACCGTGCGTCATGCGCTGGAAGCGGGTGCCAAGAAACAAGAGATCGTGGAAACGATCGGTCAGATGTCGGTTTTTGCCGGCATCCCGGCCATGACCCGCGCGCTGGATCTGGCGCAAGAGGTCATGGGCGACAACGAGGATGAGGATCAATGACCGTCTTTGCCTTCTATCTGTTTGCCATCAGCGCCATTACCGGCGGGCTGTTCACGGTGATCAGCCGCCAGCCGGTGCACTCGGTCCTGTGGTTGATCCTGGCCTTTCTCTCCTCGGCGGGGCTGTTCGTTCTGCTAGGGGCGGAATTTGTCGCCATGCTGCTGATCATCGTCTATGTCGGCGCGGTGGCGGTTCTATTCCTTTTCGTGGTGATGATGCTGGATGTGGATTTTGCCGAACTAAAGGCTGAGATGGCGCGATACATGCCGCTGGCGCTGCTGATCGGGCTGGTGATCCTGATGCAGTTCGTCATGGCATTCGGTGCCTGGGAAAGTGCGCATGGTGCAGCTGAGCAACTCGCGCAGCCTGTGCCTAACGACCGTCACAATACCGAGGCTCTGGGCCTCATCATCTATGATCAATATTTCCTTCTGTTCCAGCTGGCGGGCCTGATCTTGCTGGTGGCGATGATCGGCGCCATCGTGCTGACGCTGCGCCACCGTCAGGACATCAAGCGTCAGGACATCATCGGCCAGATGATGCGCGACCCGGCCAAGGCGATGGAACTGAAGGACGTGAAACCGGGGCAGGGACTTTGAGACGATGATCGGACTTGAACACTATCTTACGGTCGCGGCGACGCTGTTCGTCATCGGCATCTTTGGTCTCTTTCTGAACCGCAAGAACGTCATCATCCTGCTGATGAGTATCGAGCTGATGCTGCTGGCGGTGAATATCAACCTTGTGGCTTTCTCGTACTTTCTTGGCGATCTGGTGGGGCAGGTATTCACGCTGTTCGTGCTGACCGTCGCCGCCGCCGAGGCCGCGATTGGTCTTGCAATTCTGGTCTGCTTCTTCCGCAACCGCGGCACGATTGCAGTCGAAGACGTCAACATGATGAAGGGGTAAGAGATCATGGAAACAACCATCCTCTTTGCCCCGCTGGTGGGCGCCATCCTTTGCGGGTTCGGCTGGAAATTCATTGGTGAAAAAGCGGCGCTCTGGACCGCTACGGGCCTGCTGTTTCTTGCCTGTATTCTCAGCTGGATCGTTTTCTTTACTTTCGACCCGTCCGCCCATTCAGGCGGGTCCTATTCGGTTCCTGTTCTTCGATTCATTGAAAGCGGAACGTTGTCTACCGAATGGGCGATCCGTCTGGACCGGCTGACCGCGATCATGCTGATCGTGGTGACGACCGTTTCGGCGCTGGTGCATCTCTATAGCTTTGGCTATATGGATCACGACCCGCAATGGCGCGAAGGCGAAAGCTACAAGCCGCGTTTCTTTGCCTATCTCAGCTTCTTTACCTTTGCGATGCTGGCTCTGGTGACCTCGGACAATCTGGTACAGATGTTCTTTGGCTGGGAAGGCGTAGGCGTCGCATCTTACCTGCTGATCGGGTTCTACTATCGCAAGCCCACAGCCAACGCGGCCGCCATCAAGGCTTTCGTGGTCAACCGTGTGGGCGACTTTGGGTTTGCGCTGGGGATATTCGGACTGTTCTTCCTGACCGACAGCATCAACTTTTCCGACGTGTTTGCATCGGCGCCGTCGCTGGCGGAAAGCAAGCTAACCTTCCTATGGGGTGAGTGGACCTCGATCGAGGTCATCTGCGTACTGCTGTTCATCGGAGCGATGGGCAAGTCGGCGCAACTGATCCTGCACACCTGGCTGCCGGACGCGATGGAAGGCCCGACGCCTGTGTCGGCGCTGATCCACGCCGCGACCATGGTGACCGCAGGCGTGTTTCTGGTCTGCCGCATGTCTCCGCTATTTGAATTCGCCCCGGGGGCTGCCGGATTCGTGACCGTGCTGGGCGCCTCAACTGCATTCTTTGCCGCGACAGTGGGTTTGGTGCAAACCGACATCAAACGTGTCATTGCCTATTCGACCTGTTCTCAGCTGGGCTACATGTTTGTGGCGGCGGGCGTGGGCATGTATTCGGCTGCGATGTTCCACCTGTTCACACATGCCTTCTTCAAGGCGCTGTTGTTCCTTGGGGCCGGTTCCGTGATCCACGCCATGCATCACGAACAAGAGATGACCGAATATGGCGGTCTGCGCAAAAAGATCCCCTATACCTTCTGGGCGATGATGATCGGTACCCTGGCGATTACCGGTGTCGGTATCCCGCTGACCACCTTTGGTTTTGCCGGTTTCCTGTCAAAAGACGCGATTATCGAAAGCGCCTACGCGGGCGGGTCAAGCTATGGCTTCTGGTTGTTGGTAGTTGCTGCCGCGTTCACCTCGTTCTACAGCTGGCGTCTGATCTTCCTGACCTTCTATGGCGAGCCGCGCGGCGACAAGCACACGCATGAACATGCGCATGAAAGCCCGATGGTCATGCTGGTTCCGTTGGGTATTCTATCGCTGGGAGCAATCTTTGCGGGCATGATCTGGTACGGAAACTTCTTCGGTCATGCCGATAAAGTTGGCAAGTTCTATGGCATTTCCGTTGTCGAAGCTTCAGCTCATGTCGAAGCCGACAGCCAAGCCGCCACCACGGATCATGGGGAGGAAACTGCTGACGCGGCCAGCGACAGCCACGGCCAAGAAGCAGTTCATGCGGCAACCACCGACGAGGGGCATGGCGAGACGGATACCGGTCATGACGAAGCAGCGATCTCGGGTGAACATCACTATGTGTTTGCCGGCAAACCGGGCGAAGGCGGTATCTATATCGGTGAGAACAACCATGTTCTTGATGACGCTCATGCCGCACCGAAATGGGTAAAGGTTTCCCCCTTTGTCGCAATGGTGCTTGGCTTTGGCTTGGCGTATCTCTTCTATATCGTGAATCCGACACTGCCGGTGCGACTGGCTCAGAACCAACGTCCACTGTACCTGTTTCTGAAGAACAAGTGGTACTTTGACGAAATTTATGACGCGATTTTTGTCAAACCTGCAATGGCTCTTGGGCGGTTCCTGTGGAAACGCGGTGATGGAAACACAATCGACGGCTTCCTGAACGGAGTAGCAATGGGCATTGTTCCCTATTTCACCCGCCTCGCAGGCAAGGCGCAGTCGGGGTACATCTTCACTTATGCCTTCTGGATGGTTCTGGGGCTTGCTGCCCTGGTCACCTGGATGTCGATCGGCGGAGGGGCGCACTGATGGACAATATCCTCTCCATTGTAACCTTTATTCCGGCCGTTGCTGCACTGATTCTTGGCCTGTTCCTACGGGGCGATGACGCGGCGGCGCAGCGCAATGCCAAGATGACGGCATTGTTTGCAACCACGGTAACCTTTCTAGTCTCAATCGGCATCTACACAGGCTTTGATCCTTCGAACACCGGCTTCCAGATGGTGGAAGAGGGTGAATGGCTGATGGGCCTGAAATACAAGATGGGCGTGGATGGCATCAGCGTTCTGTTCGTGCTGCTGACCACTTTCATCATGCCGCTGACCATTCTGGCCAGCTGGAATGTGACAGACCGCGTCAAGGAATACATGATTGCTTTCCTGCTGCTGGAAACGCTGATGCTGGGCGTGTTCATGGCGCTGGATCTTGTGCTGTTCTACCTGTTCTTCGAGGCAGGTCTGATCCCGATGTTCCTGATCATCGGCATTTGGGGCGGCAAGGACCGCATCTATGCCAGCTTCAAGTTCTTCCTTTACACCTTCCTCGGCTCGGTTCTGATGCTGGTTGCGATGGTTTATATGTATGCAGATGCCGGTACCACCGACATCGAAGCGTTGATGAGCCATCAGTTCTCGTCCGAAGGCTTCAACGTGATGGGGATTTATGTCGTGGGCGGCGTGCAGACGCTGATGTTCCTGGCTTTCTTTGCCTCATTTGCAGTGAAGATGCCCATGTGGCCGGTTCATACCTGGCTTCCTGACGCACATGTTCAGGCGCCCACTGCAGGTTCGGTCGTTCTTGCGGCGATCCTCTTGAAAATGGGCGGCTACGGTTTCCTGCGCTTCAGCCTGCCGATGTTCCCGGTGGGAGCGGCGGTCATGACCGACGTCGTGCTGTGGATGTCTGCAATTGCGGTTGTTTACACGTCCTTGGTCGCGCTGGTGCAGGAGGACATGAAGAAGCTGATCGCCTATTCGTCGGTTGCGCACATGGGTTTTGTCACCATGGGCATCTTTGCTGCCACCCAACAAGGGATTGATGGGGCGATTTTTCAGATGCTCAGCCACGGTTTCATCTCTGCCGCACTCTTTCTTTGCGTTGGCGTGATCTATGACCGGATGCACACACGCGATATCGAGGCCTATGGCGGTCTGGTTATCCGCATGCCGGCTTATGCGCTGGTATTCATGCTGTTCACCATGGCCAATGTCGGATTGCCGGGTACCTCAGGCTTCATCGGAGAGTTCCTGACCCTGATGGGAACATTCCCCGTCAACACTTGGGTAACAGCCGTTGCGGCATCGGGTGTGATATTCTCGGCTGGCTACGCACTGTGGCTTTATCGCCGTGTGGTCTTTGGTGATTTGATCAAGGAAAGCCTGAAATCGATCACCGACATGAGTGCCCGCGAGCGACTGGTCTTTGCGCCGCTGATCGTCATGACCATTCTGCTGGGCGTCTACCCGTCGCTGGTCACAGACGTGATCGGCAACTCGACGGCTTCACTGATTTCGAACTATGACACGGCTCTGGCCGCGGCTGAGGCCGCGACCCAGGTCGCTGCATCGCATTAAGGGAGCTGTGGAGACATGATCCAGGCTGATCTGACTGTAATTTTGCCGGAAATCGTTCTGGCTGTCTACGCGATGGCGGCTCTCATCGGGGCTGTCTATACCAGCAAAGACGCTCTGGCTCCAATTTTGGTCTGGGTGACCGCGGGCCTGATGGCAGCGCTTTCGTTCTGGATTGCCACCAATGGCGGCACGACGCGTGTTGCGTTCAATGGCATGTTCGTGGATGACAGTTTCGCCCGGTTTGCCAAGGTTGCGATCCTATTGGCTGCAGCCTCAGTTCTGGTGATGAGCCAGGAGTACATGTCGCGCCGTGGTCTGCTGCGCTTTGAATACCCGCTTTTGGTGGCGCTTTCGGCTGTCGGCATGATGATGATGGTCAGCGCGGGCGATTTGATGTCTCTCTATATGGGGCTCGAATTGCAGTCCCTGTCGCTCTACGTTGTCGCGGCCCTGCGCCGGGACAGCGCCAAATCGACCGAAGCAGGATTGAAATATTTCGTGCTTGGCGCGCTGAGCTCGGGTCTTCTGCTCTATGGCGCATCATTGGTCTATGGCTATTCTGGAACGACGCTGTTTTCCGGTATCATCAAGACGGCGCAACACGGTGATGTGTCGATTGGATTGCTGATAGGTCTGATCCTGCTGATCTCGGGTCTGGCCTTCAAGGTGTCAGCAGTTCCGTTTCACATGTGGACACCGGATGTCTACGAAGGTTCTCCGACCCCGATCACCGCTTTTTTTGCGACAGCTCCGAAAGTTGCGGCGATGGCACTGTTCGCCCGTGTCATGCATGACGCGTTTGGCGGCGCTGTGGCAGACTGGCAGCAAGTGATTGTTCTGCTTTCCGTCCTTTCGATGTTCCTAGGTGCCTTTGCTGCCATTGGGCAGCGCGACATCAAGCGGCTGATGGCTTATTCGTCGATTGCCCATATGGGCTATGCCCTGATCGGTCTGGCTGCGGGCACTCAGTTGGGCATCAAGGCGATGCTGATGTACTTGGCGATTTATGTCACCATGAACGTTGGCACTTTCGCCTTTATCCTGATGATGGAGCGGGACGGCAAACCCGTGACCGATATCGACGCGTTGCGCCAGTTTGCGCGCCGCGATCCGGGTAAGGCGTTGGCAGTCCTGATCCTGATGTTCAGCTTGGCCGGCGTGCCGCCAATGCTTGGATTCTTTGCAAAATTTGGCGTTTGGCAGGCGGGTATCGATGCAAGTCTGACCGGCTTGGTCATCGCTTCGGCCATAGCATCAGTGATCGGGGCGTTCTACTATCTGCGGATCGTTTTCTACATGTACTTCGGTGCAGAAAACGAAGATCCGATCGATACACATTCGTCGCCGGTTCTTTGGGTTGCCCTGATGGGATCGGCCGCGCTGATGCTGGTTGGTGTGTTCTATCAATTCGGTGTCGAGGGAGCCGCTGCGGCAGCGGCAGCAACACTTGTCAACTGATAGGGTGGCAAATCCGAAAAAGGAGGCTCGGTTTTTGGACCGGGCCTTTTTGTCGTGAGTGACTGGCCACACGGTTACGGGCTCCACATTCTGGACGAAGTGGATAGCACGCTGAACGAAGCCGCCAGAATTGCGTCATCTCTACGTGGGCCGGTCTGGATCATGGCGCACCGCCAGACCGCGGCGCGCGGGCGTCGGGGCCGTGTCTGGACTCACCCACGCGGCAATCTCGCAGCAACTTTGGTCATGCGCCCCGAAGGACCACCAGAACGGGTTGCGCTGCGCAGTTTTGTTGCGGCATTGGCGCTTTTCGATGCCTGCCATGCCGTCACCGGTCGAACGGATGGTCTGGCTTTGAAGTGGCCAAATGACGTGCTGCTGAATGGCGGCAAGCTTGCGGGTATATTGCTAGAGAGTACCGGACAAGGCCGCGGGGTTTCGCATCTGGCGATCGGCATTGGTGTCAACCTCGTCGAAGCGCCTCCGCGCAACCTGATCGAACCCGGCGCGGTGCGCCCGGTTTCGCTTTTGTCGGAAACCGGCTCGCAAGTGGGGGCAGAGGATTTTCTGACCGAGTTGGCGGCTGCCTTTGCGCACTACGAGACTCAATTCCTGACCTACGGCTTTGAGCCGATCCGAACGGCGTGGCTTGCTCGGGCCGCTCGGCTGGGAGAGGCTATCACCGCCCGCACCGCGACGTCCGAGACCGTAGGAACGTTTGAAACGGTGGACGGCGAAGGTAACCTTGTCCTAAACACCGCCAAGGGCCGCGCAAGGATCGCGGCGGCGGACGTGTATTTCTGAAGGGTTTTCCAATGCTTTTGGCGATTGACTGCGGCAATACCAATACCGTCTTTTCGATCTGGGACGGTGAGAAGTTCCTGTGCACCCTTCGCACCTCGACGCACCACGCACGCACGGCGGATGCATATTTCACCTGGTACTCGACGCTGGTGAAGCACTACGGGATCGAAGCGGAAATCTCGGACGTCATCATTGCATCCACGGTCCCGCGTGTTGTGTTCAATCTAAGGGTTTTTGCCGACCGGTTTTTTGGTTGCCGACCGCTTGTCGTCGGGAAGCCTGACTGCCTTTTGCCGGTGAACCCGCGTGTCGATGAAGGGACTTACCCGGGCCCTGACAGGCTTGCCAATGCTGCAGGCGCGTTTGACCGGCATGGCGGCAATGTCGTTGTTGTAGATTTCGGAACGGCCACGAATTTCGATGTGGTGGCGGCTGACGGGGCCTATGTCGGCGGGATTATCGCGCCGGGCGTTAACCTGAGCCTTGAAGCCTTGCACATGGGGGCCGCGGCGCTGCCTCATATCGATATCAGCCGCCCCGAGAAAGTGATCGGAACGAATACCGTTGGTTGCATTCAGTCGGGGGTGTATTGGGGGTATTCGGGTCTGATCGAAGGTCTTATAAGCCGGATCAAGGCGGAATACGGAATGCCGATGCAAGTTGTCGCCACTGGTGGGCTGGCACCATTGTTCGATCAGGCGGATGTGGGGTTTGACGTGATCGAAGACGACCTGACGATGCACGGCTTGACGGTCATCCATCAATACAACAAGGAAAATATTTCGGCATGAGCAGTGACAGATTGATTTACCTGCCTCTCGGTGGGGCGGGTGAGATTGGAATGAATGCCTATGTCTACGGGTATGGCAAACCGGGGCAGGAGCGTTTGATCCTGGTCGATCTGGGGGTGGCTTTCCCTGACATGGACAGCTCGCCCGGTGTCGATTTGATCTTTGCGGATATCTCGTGGTTGAAAGAGCGGGCGGATCGGCTTGAGGCAATATTTGTCACCCACGCGCACGAAGATCACGTTGGCGCTGTCGCGCATTGCTATGAGACGTTGGGCGTACCGATTTATGCGCGGGCTTTTACGGCCAATATCGCCCGCCACAAGATGGAGGATCTGGGGCATTCTCCGGACGTCGTCCGAACGGTGTCCGCCTGGCCAGAGCAGGTTAACGCCGGGCCGTTTTCAGTCGGGTTTCTGCCGGTATCTCATTCGATTCCGGAAAGCGCCGGATTGGTAATCGATACACCCGCAGGGCGCGTCGTGCATTCGGGAGATTTCAAACTCGACCCAGAACCGGTTGTCGGAGAGCCATTTGATCCAGATCTCTGGGCCAGCGTGGCCGGCGGCGGCGTCAAGGCGCTGATCTGCGACAGTACCAACGTGTTTTCTACGCATCCGGGGCGATCAGAATCCGAATTGGGACCCGAAATCACAAAGCTTGTGGCGAACGCAACTGGTATGGTGGTCGCGACGACTTTTGCCTCGAACGTAGCTCGGGTCAAAACTCTTGCCGAAGCCGGTGAGCGCGCAGGACGCTCGGTGGTTCTGTTGGGGCGCGCGATGCGCCGCATGATTGAGGCGGCGACGGAAACTGGTATTCTTGGAAATTTCCCGCGTGTGGTCAGCCCAGAGGAAGCAGCGGACATGCCGCGCCAGAACCTGATGCTGATCGTCACCGGCAGCCAGGGTGAGCGCCGCGCCGCCAGTGCGCAACTGGCGCGTGGCAAGTACCGTGGTCTGGAGATGGCCGAAGGTGACCTGTTTCTGTTTTCTTCCAAAACCATTCCGGGGAATGAGCGCGGAGTAATCCGTGTCATCAACCAATTCAGTGAAAAAGGCGTGGATGTTGTTGATGACAGCACGGGTTTGTATCACGTTTCGGGTCATGCGAACCGACCAGATCTGGAGCGGATTCACGCCCTGATTGATCCGCAGATGGTTATCCCGATGCATGGCGAACACCGGCACTTGCGCGAGCACGCCAAACTGGCAGAGGAAGGCGGGCGAACCAGCATTGTTGCGGTCAACGGGATGAAGATTGACTTGACCGGTGATACCCCAGTGGTTGCCGAATATATCGAGACCGGTCGTACTTATCTTGATGGCACGGTTAAGATCGGCGCGCTTGATGGTGTAGTACGCGACCGTATCCGCATGGCGCTGAATGGCCATGTCACGGTGACAACAATTCTGGATGAAGAGGACGAGCCTTTAGGGGAGCCGTGGTGTGACGTGATCGGTCTGCCTGAGATAGGAAGCTCAAAAGCAGGGCTGATCGAGATTCTTGAGGAAGACCTCAACCAATTCCTGATGCGAGCCGAAGCCAAGACACTGGGAGACGATGACAAGCTCGAAGAAGCGCTCCGACGTATCGTTCGTCAGACCGCGCAGAGTGAGATCGGCAAAAAGCCGGAAGTTACCGTGGTCGTGAGCCGCATGCGCTAGTTTGGTGCTTCAATGCGTATCGGGCATCGGATAGCCGCGCAGGCGCAGGAAAAGGCTCGCTTCGTCATTGTTGTGGAAATAGGGCACTGAAACTGGCGGGGTGGGGTCGGCGGCGCGGGCCGCAACCTCGGCCAGAACGACTTCGGTAATGAATGGCAGGTCGAACTTGCGGACTTCGCTCAGCGGAATCCATTGCAAATGAGACAGTTCATCCGATGCATGGGTGAAGTCGTCCAGGTTTCCCTGAATTTCGCAGGCATCGACAAGAAAGAACCGTGCATCGAACCGACGAGGGCGTCCTGGAGGAGTCAAGGCGCGGAACACGAACTGCAGTGCCTCGGCAGCGGGGATGTAACCGGTGGCCGCGAAACTCTGCCAGTCATCAGGAATTGATCCGGCCCAGTTTCCGGGTTTGCCCAGGATCAGGCCGGTTTCTTCCCAAAGCTCACGGATCGCCGCGACGGCAAGCGCGTGCTGCAGGTCTGCGGGGGCCTTTTCTGTCAACCGCTCTGCGCAAACCGCTGGCAGGGGTGAGGCCAGTGCAACATCAGAATCTGCAGGATCAACAGCGCCGCCTGGAAAAACGAACTTGTTGGGCATGAACGCCGCTTTGGCGCCGCGTTGACCCATCAGGATGGATGGGGATTCCACCCGATCGCGCAGGACGATCACAGTCGCAGCGTTTCTGATCGCAGTCTTATCGTTGCTCATTGCCTCTCCGACTCGTTTCGAAGGCGTCAGTCGGCCTTGTCAAAACCATGCATCCGGCGCGCCCACTGATAGGCGATGACTAATCCCTTTAATCTGGGCAGAAGGTAGAGTGACAAAGCCAGACAACCAAGCGCAAAGATCAGAAACAAGGTCAATGGTTCTGGACGCCATTGCACATAGGAAACATGCAAAGCAGGAGCCATCAGGTGCCCGACGATGAGAATGGTCAGATAAGCTGGTCCGTCATCAGCACGATGGTGAAACAGCTCCTGACTGCAATGTGAGCATGTATCGTTGACCTTAAGGTAACTATGCAGAAGTTTCCCCTTGCCGCAATTTGGGCATTTTCCAAGAAACCCTTTTCGCACAGCGGGCCATGTTGGACGTTCCTGCTGAACGGTGGTCTCAATGGTCTGGTCTGTCATCTGGTCGCTCATACTATGGTTCGCAGTTTTTGGACCAGTTATGTCCAAATTGGAATTGCGGATAACTTCATTGCGTCGGGATGCCGCGAAAATAGGGCTTTGGGAGTCAGATTAAAAGTGCACCCGCAGTAAGTTTCTTTTCTACGCTGCGACGGAAAACGCTTTGCATCACGTTTCAGAAGTATGGGCAGCAACATGGGGTTGCTGCAAAACAAGGAAAACCGATATGAAACACACAGGCATTCTCTCGGGGATCGTACTTGCTACATTTGCCGTGGTGGGGTCCGCTGGTCTGGCAATGGGGCCTCAGGGCGTATCGCCGGTGACATTTCAAGAGCTGGATGCAGACGGCAACGGAGAATTAAGCAAAACCGAAATGGGGGCTTATCGAACCACGCGATTTAATAAAGCCGATTCCGACGGTGACGAAAAGCTGAGCTTGGAAGAAATGCAGGTCGTTGCGGTAGAGCGGGCAAAGGAACGGTCTAAGTTGATGTTCGAACGTCAGGACACCAATAAAGATGGTTTCCTGACAAGCGACGAAATGCCGAAGCCGCGCAAAGAAAGCAGGTTTTTTGACCGGGTTGACTCGGATGACAGCGGCTCGATTTCAGAGCAGGAGTTTGCCGACATGGGAAGCCGCATGGGTAGTCATGGAAAGAAACACCGCCAAGGTTGCAAAATTCAAGACTGAGCCAGGATTGAGGACATGAGACCCATGTCCAAGTCGTCCCGCGGCGAAAATACGGCCGCGGGCGATATCAGCGATGACGCGTTGTTGATGTTGTTCGCTAATGGCGATAGGCAAGCTGCCCGGGAACTGACGGCACGGCTAGGTCCGCGTACTTTTTCTTTGGCATTGCGGGTTCTGGGGGACAGGGCGGAAGCCGAAGATGTCGCGCAAGAGGCAATGCTCCGGCTGTGGCAGATGGCACCGGACTGGAAGCGAGGGCAGGCAAAAGTGTCAACCTGGCTCTATCGCGTTACTCTAAACCTGTGTCTCGACTTGAGACGGAAGAATTCGGCCGAACCGCTAAGTGCAGTACCCGAACCCGAAGATGGTCGGCCTACTGCGCCTGACCAATTGCAGGACACGGCCCGGGCCGATGCTTTGCAGGCGGCTTTGATGATACTGCCGGATCGCCAAAGAGAAGCCGTCATACTGCGCCATATAGAGGAACTGACCAATCCCGAAATCGCGCAAGTCATGGAAATCTCTGTCGAGGCAGTGGAGAGCCTGACCGCAAGGGGAAAGCGGGCTTTGGTCAAGGTGTTGTCCGGGAGACGAGAAGAATTGGGGTATCTGGATGGATGAGAACGAAAAAAAGCTCGAAAATCTGTTTCAGGCTGCTCGACAAAGACGAGGCGTAGTGCCCAAAGACCTGATGGCGCGGATGATTTCGGATGCTTCGAAGGTTCAGGGTAATCGGTTCGCGTCCGAATTCTATCCAAAGCGACCGATTCTATCTGTGATCGTGGGCATACTGGGTGGTTGGCGCGGTGTCGGAGGCCTGGCGACCGCCTGTGCGGCAGGTGTCTTGATTGGTCTGGCACCGCCGGCATTCTTGCCGGACCCGGTGGATTTGTTTGTGCAAAATTCTGAGGGCGATCTGATGGCCGAGTTGGGCCTTTTGGACCTGCCTATCGAGGAGGAATAGATGCAAGAAGAACATCAAAAAACCAAGCGCAGATGGCTAGCGATTCTTCTAGGGGCATCCCTGACCCTCAATCTTTTGGTTGTCGGTCTGATTGCCGGAATGGCCTTGCGATTTCACGGTAAGAGCGATCGGTCGCCGCCGAGTTTCGGACCGGCCTTGTACCGGGCTTTGCCCGACGCGGACCGCAAAGCATTGCGGGAACGGATGCATCAGGCAGACCGAGGCGACCGTCAAACACGCCAAGAAGGTTTCAAGGATCTGACTTTGGCATTGCGGGCAGTTCCCTTTGACCCCGATGCCTTGGCCGGCATAGTAGAGCAGCAGACAGCTTTACGCGTGCATACTCAACAATCCCTTGGCGAGGCTTGGTTGGTCGTGGTCGAAAAAATGACGGACGCACAGCGCTCAAGCTATGCTGATCGTCTGGATACCTATGTCAAACGCGGTAAGTGGAAGAAACGAAGGCACGACTGAGGTCCGATCGCAAAGATGTTCACAGCATGATCACTTGGTTTCGTCCCGAGTTTTTGGCCGCATAAAGCGCGCGATCCGCCGTGTCAATAAATGCGGACATACCTTCGAATTCATCGTCTGTGTTGCCGGCCAAAGGAATGGATGTGTGCAATCCAAAGCTGGCGGTAACGGTCACCCTTTCGCCGCACATGGGCAGATCATAGGGTGCATCACTGATGCCTCGTCGCAATCGTTTTGCGACCTGCATGGCCTTGTCTGGTCCGGCATCGGGCAGCGCAACAAGGAATTCTTCGCCACCCAGGCGGGCCACCAAATCCCTGGCGCTCAACTCTCGCCGGATGCGACGCGCCGTTTCGGTAAGAACGCAATCTCCAGCCAAATGTCCGAATCGATCATTGACGGCCTTGAAGTGATCCAGATCGACTATGATGACCGACAAATCTTTTTGTGACCTGCACGCATTGCGGACCATGTTTTTTAGTGCGGAATGTGCGTACCGAGAATTGCGCAATCCGGTCAAGTGGTCAAAGTAAGCGGCTTTCAATCCTTCCTGAACGGACGTGTGGCGCCTATCGTGCCGGGCTTTGCGCTTGGCTTGTATTTCCAAGTGAAGGGCAAGTTCTTCAGCGCAAAATGGGCCGATCATTGCAACGTCCGCGCCCCGATCCAAAGCTTCCACCGTGCGATTGGTGTTGTCACCCTGTATCACCGCGATCAAAGCCGATCGGCGTGTTGCGAGCCGGGCACGAACGTCTGTAAGCAAGCTCAAGCCCTCGCCATCCTCCTGTATCTCAACAATAAAGATGTCAGGCGCAGGATTTCTGAAAAGCGTGAATGCCTGACAGAGTGTGAAGCTTCCCAACGAATGGGATGTCAGCGGCTGCAAACGGCGAAGCCAGTTGCGGCGACACTCCTTGTTTTTTGTGACGATGGCAACGGAAGCGAGCGGTGCTTTGGGCTGAAACGGCTGCCCCTCATCCCCAAAGCCAAGTTCACTGGCTTCCTTGTTCCAGTTGAGGTCGTCGATTTCCGATCGCACCCGCATGAAGCTACGGACCCGAGCAAGCAAAAGGCTGTCACTATAAGGTTGTTCCAAAACGTCATCAGCGCCGGATCTGAGGGCACGTTTTCTGGCGTCTGTATCGTTTTGCGGAGTGATTGCGACGATCGGCGTATCGGAATGTCTTGCGCGTCCATTTAACAATCTCCTGACGGAAGACACGTTTCCGTCGGGAAGAGTCTCGGCCATGAGGATGATGTCCGGGTGATTGTGCTGAAGAATAGTCTCCAGGCCTTCCACTCGGGCTCGCTGGATCACTTGATAGCAGGCTGACGAAAGCTGAACGTTCAACATGATCCGGTTGGTCGATACGCCGTCCAGTACCAGAATTGTTCTCTGTACAGACATGGCCTTTCCTCTGTTTCCGTCTAGCGATAAAAAAGTCTCGGTAATTCTGGTTAACAAAACCTTTCAATAGTTTTTGGTGAGAGCGAATGAAGCCAATTCCTGCCGAAGCGGCCGAAACTCTGGCCTTGAATGCCTTGACCTGGTTGGTCGGGAACGAGGAGTTGTTGTCAGTTTTTCTGGGCTCAACCGGGGCTTCGGCTGCGGATCTGCGCGCTTTGGCAACAGATGTCGACTTTCTGACGTCTGTCCTCGGTTTTCTGATGCTTGACGACGCCTGGATTGTGGCGTTTTGTGACGCGCATTCGGTGTCATATGATCGCCCGGCCATGGCCCACATGGTGCTGACTGGAGAGACAAATACGCACTGGACGTGAAACCTGATTGCCCGTTTTCGGAGTAGGCGAATGACTATTGAAGCTCTTTTGTTCGACAAAGATGGGACGCTGTTCGATTTTGCCGCAACCTGGGGGACATTTGCGCACACATTCTTGTCACGTATCGGCGCGAACAATGACGTTAGGGCGTCCTACCTTGGGCAGGTGATCGGGTTCGATTATGAAAGCAAGACATTCAGCATGGACAGCGTCGTAATTGCAGGAACCCCTGGCGAGATTGCAGAGGCTCTGCTGCCGGAAATGCCCGGCATGTCCCACTTGGAACTGGTAACCATCATCAATGAAGAGGCATCCAAGGCACCGCAACACGAAGCCGTTCCGCTGGCTCCTTTCCTGGAAGGGCTGAGGGCAAAGGGACTGAAGCTGGGGGTTGCGACGAACGACGCTCACGCACCGGCGATGGCGCATTTGGGTTCGGTCGGGGTGCAGCGACTATTTGATTTCATCGCCGGCTTCGACAGTGGTCATGGCTGCAAACCCGGCCCAGGGCAGTTGCTGGCATTTTCCGGGCATATCGGTATGGAACCGTCTAAGATCGCTATGGTCGGAGACAGTCGGCACGATCTCGAAGCCGGACGCGCCGCGGGGATGACAACCGTTGGTGTATTGACCGGGATGGCTCGTTCTGAAGATCTGGCCGACCTCGCGGATGTCATTTTTCCGAATGTCGGATACATTCCGGCTTGGTTGGGACATTGACGCTGGCGTACTCACTTATCGAAATTGGACTGTCGAAAGCGACATCTGTTGTCGCGGACGGAGCGGCTTTTCACCTTTGCTTGATGCCTTGCTAGAGGTGAAACAAGCGAAAGAGAAACCCATGTCCGATACATCAACCCGTAAACGCCGAGGTGGCGGTCGTTCTGGTGCCGCGGCGCGTCGTGGTGGTACTGTTATCGAGCAAATGCCGTGGAACCCGCCGGTCAACATCGATCGGCCGACCGAGCCTCTTGATCAGGACGGAATTGAGGCGATTCACGAAGGCGCGATGCGCATACTCGAAGAAATTGGAATCGCGTTCTACAATGAAGAAGCTAAGGGGATCCTGCGCGAGGCCGGTTGTGCCGTCGACGGTGATATCGTGCGCATGGGACGCGACTTCGTCATGGAAATGGTCGCAAAGGCGCCGGAACGTTTCACCATTACACCTCGAAATCCAGATCGAACTATTGAGGTTGGTGGCAAGACGATGCTGTTTGGCAATGTCTCATCCCCCCCGAATTACTGGGACATGGAAATTGGCCGGAAGGTTCCCGGCAATCGCGAGATGTGCCGAAACCTCTTGAAACTGACACAGTATTTCAACTGCATCCATTTCGCCGGAGGATATCCGGTCGAACCAGTTGACATTCATGCAAGTGTTCGGCACCTCGATGTGGTCTATGACAAACTGACGATCAGCGACAAGGTAATGCACGCCTATTCACTGGGTAAGGAGCGGGTCGAAGATGTGATGGAAATGGTCCGTATCGCTGGCGGCCTGTCCCATGAGGAATTCGAAGCATCTCCCCGTTTGTATACCAACATCAATTCCACGTCGCCGCTCAAGCACGACCATCCGATGATCGACGGGTGCTTGCGGCTTGCGCGTCGCGGTCAGGCTATCGTAGTCACACCGTTCACCTTGGCGGGAGCTATGGCCCCAGTCACAATGGCAGGCGCTGTTGCACAATCCCTGGCCGAAGCCTTGTGCGCAATTGCATTGTTCCAATATGTTCGCCCGGGAATACCCTGTGTCATTGGCACATTCACGTCGAATGTCGACATGAAGTCGGGCGCACCTGCCTTTGGCACGCCGGAATACATGCGATCAACCCAGATGACCGGCCAAATGGCCCGCTTCTACAAGCTACCAATGCGGTCTTCGGGCGTTTGTGCGGCCAACGTGCCGGACGGACAGGCGATGTGGGAAACCTCAAACTCGCTATGGGCGGCGGTGCAATCCGGTACGAACATGGTCTACCATGCGGCAGGCTGGCTAGAAGGCGGCCTTATCGCATCGCCAGAAAAATTCATTATGGATTGCGAGATACTGCAGCAAATCCAACGTTACATGCAGCCCGAAATCATGGCGACGGGGCCAGATGAAATTGCCTTGGATGCAATCAAAGCTGTTGGAAATGACGGGCATTTCTTTGGCATCCAGCACACTCAGGATCGGTATGCGACCGCTTTCTACCAGCCGTTCCTGAGCGACTGGAAGAATTTCGAAGGCTGGGAAGCTGCGGGTGGTTTGTGGACGCCCGAGCGTGCCCATCACCTGTTCAAGGAAATCATTGGCAGTTTCGAAGCACCGCCTATGGATGCCTCGATTCGCGAGGAACTGGCAGAGTTCGTCGCCCGCAGGAAGGCTGAAGGGGGCGCCCCGACCGATTTCTGATCTGCCGCAGGGTTGCCTACAATAGATCAAGTGCCAATGCGTTGGGTTGGTAGGGTTCTTGGCGATTCCTTAACCTTTTCCAACTCAAGTTGTCTCGACAGTGAGTTGAGGTAACAAATGCACGGGTTAATCAACAAGGCGATTCAATCGTTCGTCACCCATAGCTACGGGACAACGCGTTGGATCAACGTGGCCGAAGCGGCAAATCTGGGTTTTGTCGAATTCGAAGCCATGCTGGTGTACCCCGATGAATTAACAAATCGAGTGTTGACGGCGATGTGCCGGGAACTTGGGCGGCCTCAGAACGAAATCCTCGAGGATTTAGGTACATTTCTGGTGTCGGACCCAAATACCGAAGCGCTAAGGCGTCTGTTGCGATTTGGCGGAGTCAACTATGTCGAGTTTCTACATTCTCTGGACGATTTGGAGGATCGGGTCCGGTTGGCCGTTTCTGATCTGGAGCTCCCGGCTTTGGAATTGTGGGAAAACGATCCGGCGGATTATCGTCTGACTTGCCACCGCGGCCTTCCGGGATATGCCTATGTAATGATCGGTGTGCTACGCGCTATGGCAGATGACTATGGTGTCCTGGCGGTGTTTCAACACATGGGCGAGCACGAAAAAGGTGAAATCATCTCCATAAGGTTGATCGAAACCGCTTTTTCCAAAGGTCGGCAGTTTGTCTTGGGAGCGCGGGCGTCGTGATGTGTCAAAAAGATCTGATTGCTCTGCTGGACAAGCTGTGCCCGATGTACGTTCTTTTGGATCAAGACAGCCGAATCTTACGCACCGGTTTGACACTGCAAAAGCTGCGGCCAAGCGAGAAATTTGAAGGAAAGTCGTTTCTTGAACGGTTCGTTTTGGTCAGGCCACGATCCGTGAAATCAATGTCTGGATTGCTGGGTGTCGCCGGGGGAAAACTGCATCTCCGGTTCGACGATGCTCCGAGGACCGTATTCAAGGGTTTGATCGTGCCCTTGCCGGAGTCAGGGTTGGCAGTTGTCAACCTGTCCTTTGGAATCTCGATTCCGGATGCCGTTCGCGACTATGATCTTACCAGTTCAGATTTTTCCAGCACGGACATGGCTATTGAGTTGCTGTATCTCGTCGAAGCGAAATCGGCAGCGATGGAGGCATCCAGAACGCTCAACCTTCGCCTTCAGGGCGCCCGAATCGCGGCAGAGGAACAGGCGTATACCGACACTTTGACCGGTCTGAAGAACCGAAGAGCGATGGATCATATCCTGAAACGATACCAAAGTTCGGCGACACCGTTTTCACTAATGCATCTTGATCTGGATTTCTTCAAGGCAATCAACGACACATTGGGACACGCTGCCGGCGACCACGTTCTTCAAAATGTTGCGAGGATTATGGTCGAAGAAACACGGGCGGAAGACACGGTTGCTCGAATTGGAGGTGACGAGTTTGTTCTGATCTTTAGGGAGCTGGTGGATCGGGTCCGGCTTGAAGCCATAGCCAAGAGACTGATTGCACAACTGGAAAAACCGCTACCTTTCGGCGAGCGTATTTGCAGGATATCAGCAAGCATCGGTACGGTGATTTCCCTGCAATTCGAAAGGCCTGACCCCGATCTGTTGCTACACGCCGCCGATTTGGCGCTATACGCCGCCAAACGCGGAGGGCGGGCACATCATCGGTTTTTTTCTGCTGATTTGGCGGAGCCGCTGGCGAGGCTGTCGGAGCGTTGATGAGCTAGTTCTCCGGTGATAAACCGGCCAGACCACTGTGCGCCTTTTCGCCCAACTTTATATGATGGGTTGAGGCTTTCTTGACAAATAATATGGGGAATGCTCGGCTTGTGCTATAATGAAGCGTATTCAGCGAAACCGGGCGCGAAACCCCTTTGGTGGCCCGGCGAAAAGCGAGGTTATAGTCATGTTTTCAAAGTATCTATGCGCCACGGCGATGGTTGCCAGTGTCGCTTTGGTTCCGGCACGCCAGGCCCAATCTGATGAAGCGGCCGCATTCTTGGGCGGAGCGCTGCTCGGTGGCTTGGTGGTCAACGAAGTGCACAAGAGCAAGCAACGAAAACAACAGCAGGCAAGTCGCTCGACCTATTCGTCTTCGGGCGTTTCCTCTGCACAGCGCCAGCAAAATCGAGAAGTTCAGACCGCGCTGAACTATTTCGGTTACAATGTCGGCGTTGTTGACGGCCAACTTGGCCGACGCAGCCGTGCCGGGATTTCCCAATATCAGGCCGACATGGGCTACAATATCGACGGCTATCTGGACGACTACGAGCAGAATTTTCTGCTGTCGTCATACAATAGGGCGCTTTCCAGCGCGCATGTCGCACCCTACAACCAGATTGTGGCCAGCCAAGGAACTGCAGGTCTGTTGCGCAGCTATCGCAACGAACAGCTTGGCATAGCAACGCCACAGACAGCCACCCAACCGCAATTGGCCGCAGTACCGCAAGCACAGGCTCCGCAGCCGATCGCAGCACCTGTTCTGGGCGGTGAAACAGTGGCCGCACGCGCCGATACGGGCGGCCAACTGCCAACTTTCGGCTTTGCACCAGGCGGAAAATCAGCGAACGAGCTGTGCAATGACACAAGTATTCAGACAGCGTCAAATGGCGGTGCAACGCAGCCCGGAGCGGTCAGCAATACGGAACTTGCTTTGAACGAGCAGTTTTGCCAAGCGCGGATTCAGGCCATTGCCGATGCGTCAAAGCTGGAAGAGGCCATCCCCAATATGACGGCACCCCAGATTGAGGCGCAATGCCAGCAGCTAACCGATGCGATAGCGCCGAAAATTGTCGGAATAGATTCGCAATCCCCTGATCAAGTCATTGCGGACGCTTCGGCAGTTTTGACTCAATCGGGAAACTCGGTCGATCAACTCGCATCCGGCGGAAAGGTATGTCTGGGTGTCGGATATCGTACGGACGATGCTGAAATGGCGTTGGCGTCGGCGGTGTTGCTCGTGGCGGCGGGGCAAAAGGGCTATGCCGAAATAGTCAGCCATCAACTGCGTGAGGGCATCGGAGTTGCCAAGGCTGCGGGATCGCAACCGCAGGAGTGGATGCAAATGGCGCTAAGCGCAGCAGACTCCGGTTCTCCGGTACTTGGACAAACCCCGCAACGTGTGGCGGTTCTTTCCGAAGCAACGGGCGGCGGCGCAGCGTCTTCGACCTTGCCGATCTTCTCGACGACGTCGAGCGATTGATACTGGCGCAATGAATACCGGTCGGGGTCGGAGGGTCCCGCCCGGTGCACTTTTGGAAACCGTTTCAGACGGAGAAATACGCCTTCAGCCGACGCCCGATATGCGCGGGAATTGGAGGAAGTTCTCCTATCACCGGCATGGTATTTCCTTTGAACTCAGCCTCGCTCAGGGCTTGGGGGACATCTTCTAGGGCATGTCCTCCGGCACAGGCGAAAAAAGGCAGGCATAGCGATTGCGCAGACATCCCCGCTGCGGCCTGAGCGATACTTGGCTCTTCTTCCACAAATCCTATGCGGGTGGACTTGAATCTGATGGTCTTTGTCAACTTGTCCGCAAATTCTGTCGCAACGCGCGCAGGATTGCGGCTCCGCCCCGAGCCGTGCGCTGCCAGAACCAGATCAGTCGCTTCCGGCTCCCATTTCAAACGTTCCAGTTCTTGTAACAGGGCCGTTGCCACCAATCCGGGTAAGTCAGCATCTGTACCCAACGGTTCAAGAATGTGCAGTGGTCTGCTCCCCAGTCTTTCGGGCAGGGCTTTGTTTACAAACCAGCCCCGCGCCATGAAGAGAGGATAGATCGCAGTGCTATCCGGAAGCTGAGCAAGCATTTTCTCCAATCGGTCAGGCGTGGCCAGAGTGGCCGAGTGGACAGTTATATCCGGAATCGTAGCGTCAACACGCGCGGCAAGGCTGCGCAAGGCCTCTTCCGCTGGGAATGGGTCAGATGGCTGGCCGTGGGCGACAATCAGGGCATGTTGCAATGTTGGCTCCTTTTTCACTCCGGCAAATGTGTTGTCCGCTCCAAAAATGTCAATCGTGCCGGATTGCTGTCTATCCCAGAACGGTCAGCCAGACCCACACAGTCATAATTGAAGCCCCGGTCGCTATCAGCACCGAGGATGCTGCAACCCGCTTGGCGCGCCCGTACATGTTTGCAAAGATATATGCGTTGAAGCCCGGGGCCATCGAAGCGTTCAGCACCGCGGACCGGAACAAATCTTGTGGCAAAGACAGCGTTTTTCCAAACAGCCACACGAGGGAGGGATGCAGCATCAGCGAGACGCAACACACGAAGAAAATAGTGCGCAGGTCGCCTTCAGGGCGGTATTGAACCAGTACACCGCCAAGCGCAAAGAGGCCGCCCGGCAAGGCGGCAAGAGTGATAAGGTCCAATGCGTTGTTGGCGACTGCGGGAATTGGAACGCCGGTCAAGTTTACAACAAAGCCAAGGGCGATGCCCAGGATCAGAACGTTGCGGAACATGGCGTTCAGGGCGGCACCGATCATCCGGCGGCCACCGCCACCGCGGTTTCGAACGATCTCCATAACGGTGATACCGACGCCATAGCAAAACGGTGAATGGAACGCGATGATCGCGTAGTTGCCGGTCAGGTTTTCCGGACCATAGGCGCGTTCAGTGATCGGCAGACCTAACAATACCGAGTTCGAAAAAAGGCAGCAGAACCCAATGGCGACGCTATCTTCCCAATCGCGTTTGAAGATGTAATGCGCGCCAACCATTCCAACGGCAAAGCACAAACCGGCCCCACTGAAGAAACTGGCCAGCAGTCTCGGATCGAAACTGGTCTGCAAGTCCAGGGTAGCAACAGCCTTGAACAGCAGGCACGGAATTGCAAAACCCTGTGTGAAACGCATCAGACCATCGACATGCTCGGGTCGGAAATATCCTGATCTAGTGGCGACATAGCCCGCGCCGATTACCAGAAAAACAGGCAGGATAACGTCAATCAGGCTTTGAAACATGGCCAATCTCTTGTCTGGTTGGCCGTGGCTGCCCTTGTCATGGCTATTGGGTGCCAGAGAGTCAGCGATACCGCCTAAAATGGATACCGGATCACCATGCCGTCATAGGCGGGTGACACATAGCCTGGAGTTTCTGCATCCACCGTCTCATAATCAAGATCGATATGCATGTTGGTGAGAACAGCGCGTTTGGGCTTTGCCAATTCAATCCATTCCAGTGAACGCTCCAGATGCGCATGCGTAGGGTGTGGCTTGCGGCGCAGGGCATCCAGAATCCAGCAGTCGAGGTCTTTTAGCTCGTTCCATGCCTCGTCATAGATTTTTTCGACATCCGGCAGATAGGCGACACCTTCGATGCGGAAACCCAGAGAATCGATGGAGCCATGTCCAACGGTGAACGGTCGGAACGGGATCGGTCCGCCAGGGCCGTCGACTTCGAATGGGCCGCTGATTGTTTTGAGATCCAAAATCGGCGGATAGGGAGAGCCTTCGGGCTGAATGAAGGCGTAACCAAAGCGGCTGAGCAGGGCGTTTTGCGTGTCACCGTCGGCCCAGACCGGTACACGCGACTGCATGTTGAATACGATCATGCGCAGGTCGTCGATGCCGTGCACGTGATCGGCGTGAGAATGGGTATAGATAACGCCATCCAGCCGACCGGTGCCGGTATCCAGCAACTGGTTGCGCATGTCCGGCGACGTGTCGATCAAAACCGTCGTGGTACCCTCAAAACCGACACGTTCTATCAGCAAGGAACAGCGCCGCCGCACGTTTTTGGGATTGGATGGATCGCAATCACCCCAGTGCCCACCAAGACGTGGCACGCCTCCAGATGAGCCGCATCCGAGAATGGTAAAGCGCAACTCGCCCCTCATGCAATTGCCTTGTAGGTGGCGGCTTTTGTGAAAAGCCGGTCGAAATTAGCCTGCGTTTTCGCCGCGAATTCGGAATACTGGATGCCGAATATCTCGGCTCCTTTTCGAGCGGTATGGGCGGTATAAGCCGGTTCGTTTCGCTTGCCGCGGTGGGGAGGCGGCGCGAGATAGGGGGCGTCTGTTTCAACAAGGATGCGGTCTAAGGGTGCTGCGGCGAAGATATCCCGCAATTCCTGGTTTTTGGGGAAGGCTGCAATGCCGGACATGGACAGATAAAAACCCAGGTCCAGTGCAGCACGGGCCAACTTGGCCGACGACGAAAAACAGTGCATGACACAGCTGTAAGGTGCGTTGCGGTATTCTGCGGCGAGAATACGGGCCATGTCTTCATCCGCCGCCCGGGCATGTATGATCAGGGGCAGTCCTGTCTGTTGCGCAGCTTCGATATGAATACGCAGCGAGACTTTTTGAACCTGGGCACTTTCAGCGGTGTAGTGATAATCCAGCCCGGTCTCACCGATCCCGACGAATTTCGGATGTTGTGACAGCGCTACCAGTTCTTCCACCGTCGCCATCGGCTCTTGAACCGCGCTCATAGGATGAGTTCCAGCTGCATAGAAAACCGGCGTATGTGCCTCGGCAATGGCACGTACCGTCGGTTCATTGCACAATCGGGTGCAAATCGACACCATGCGCGTCACGCCTGCCTCGACGGCGCGGTTTATGATTTCGGCCAATTGCCCTTCGAAATCGGGAAAATCCAAATGACAATGGCTGTCGGTTATGACAGGGGGGGGCGTGCTGTCGCTCATCTGCTCTTACCGGCGGTTTCCTGTATTTTGAACACCGTATCTAGGACCAGAGCAGCAGGGTCAAGGTTCACCGCCCGCCCTTGCCGGGTTCGGGCGGTTATCATGGCGACGGCCTCGGCCCATGATCGTCCCGATTGCGGTGTAGATGCCAATCGTTTCAGTATTTCGGCCTCGCCAGGGATGGCTTCGGGTAAAGGCGGTGTGCCGGTCGCACCTGTTCGGGAAAGCCGGGCCAGTAAAATGTCGATCAGGGATAGAAGCAGATCAAACCGCTCCGACGCACCTCGTTGCGCGCTGGCTTCGGCCAAAGCCAGGGCGCGCTGGCGGTCCAACCGGGGAAGGCTACCCAAGATTGCGATCAGATCTGAGTATATGTCCAGCCCGCCCAGGTTCAAAAGCCGAACCGCTTCACCAACCGAACCGCCAGAAAGTGCTATCAGGTTGTCGGGCAGTGATGAAATATTTGCGCCGCACTGCGCGAGGGCAGCCTGCATGTCGTCTGAACTCAGTGGTCTCAACCTTAGTGTACGGCAGCGCGACCGGATAGTTGGCAACAAGCGCGACGGCTGGTGTGAGACAAGCAAGAGCGTCGTGCGTGCCGGAGGTTCCTCCAGCATTTTCAGCAAGGCATTTGCCGCGCTGACATTCAATTCATCGGCACTATCGACGATCACAACCCTTCGCCTGCCATCTGCCGAAGTCAAACCAAAGAACCGGCCAAGCTTACGGATATCGTCGACAACGATTTCGTTGCGCAGCTTGCCTTGATCGTTGAGCGAACGGGTGACCGATACCAATCCCGGCTCAGCCCCGGCTCGCATTCGGCGAGAAACCGGATGTTCCGGATCGATCCCCAATGACGTCGGCTTTGGCGGACCGCCAAACAAGCCGTCATCTGCTGGAGGAGTTACCAGCAGAAAAAGCGCGATCCGCCAGGCCAAAGTGGCTTTGCCAATGCCCCGGGGGCCAGTGAGAAGCCATCCATGATGCAGCCTTTCCGAGTTGAACGCGGACAGAAATGTCAGCTCCGCTTCGGATTGCCCGAACACACACATCGTGTCACGCGGATGAGGGGCGCCGGGCGCCTTGTCTGGAGTGGGAGTTTCGTCGGTCATTCGTGCCTATCGCAATGCCTGCATCGCGATGTTTGACACATCCCTTGCAACCGTGTCTATGTCCCGATTGCCGTCGACGACACGAAAACGTTCGGCAAACTCCTCGGCCAAAGACAGAAACCCAGCTCGCATCCGCTGTTGTAGTTCAAGTCCGAAATCCTCGAACCGTTCTTCGGTGCCTTGCCTGCCCTTGGCGCGGGACAGACCGGTGTTCGGGTCCATGTCAATTAAGACAGTCAAGTCAGGCTCTTGCCGGATCATCAGGCTGTGCAAGGTGTCGACCACACAGCGCAATTTGCCTCGAGACAGCCCCTGGTACATACGGGTACTGTCGGCAAAGCGGTCGCATATCACGATCTTTCCCGCAGTCAGAGCCGGGGCAATAGTACGTTCCAAATGATCCCGGCGGGCCGCTGTGAACAACAAAATCTCTGTTTCCGCCGACCAGCGATCCGGATCGCCTTCAAGCACGAGGCGCCGGATTTCCTCGGCCCCGGGCGAACCTCCCGGTTCGCGTGTCAGGACGACTTCGTGTCCCTGAGACCGCAAGAACTCGGCCAGCATTCGTGCCTGTGTTGACTTGCCTGATCCGTCGATTCCTTCGAAGGTCAGAAACAGACCCCGGCCCGTCACATTACCTCCAACGGGCCACTGATGAACTCTTTCATCAAGATACCTGCCACAGTCTTGATCCGGACAACGAAACCACCCAGCGGTACCGCTTCGGCTGCTAAAAGAGGGCGGCGGATTTCCGGCAAACCGTCGGGGTTGATCACGAGTTCAGCTAGTTGCTGTCCTTGAGCTACCGGGGCATTGATCGGACCTTGGTAAACCACCTCTGCTTCGACCTTTTTGTCCCCGAGAATGGGCAAAAGCAAGTTTAGGTCGCCCTGCGGAACCAAACCTACCGATTGTTTAGCTCCCATCCAGATTTTTGCGTCTGCGATCGGAGTGTCGGCTCTGGCGATGGTTTTTTCGACAAAATGACGAAAGGACCAGTTCACGATGGCCTCAGATTCTTCGGCGCGTTTGGCTTGGCTGTCGAGACCCGTCAGAACGAAAATCACGCGACGATCACCCTGCTTGGCTGATCCGACCAGGCCATATCCGGCTTCGGAGGTGTGGCCGGTCTTTAGGCCATCGGCGCCGATATCGAGTTTGAGCAACGGGTTGCGGTTACGCGTATTGGACGGTGCGCGCCCATCGAACTCGTACACTTCCTCGGCAAATAGCGGGTAATACTCCGGGAAATCCGAAATCAGATGATCCGCCAGTATAGCAAGATCCTTTACCGACATCATGTGCCCGGCAGCTGGCCAGCCATTCGAATTTGCGAAAGTAGAATTATCCATCCCCATCTGTTTGGCGCGCTGGGTCATGTATCGTGCAAATCCTGCTTCGGTCCCATCCGGGCTAAGCGCTTCGGCGATTACGACGCAGGCGTCGTTACCGGACAAAACAATGATCCCGCGCAACAGGTCTTCGACGCGAACGCGATCCTGCGTGTTAAGGAACATGGTTGAGCCGCCGTAACTCATGGCGTGCTCTGATACCGGCAATTCTTCATCCAGTGTCAGACGACCGTCACGCAAGGCCTCGAACGCGACATAGAGTGTCATCAGTTTAGACATCGAAGCAGGAGGCAGGGGTTGATCCGCCTCTTTTGACAGAAGGACCGTACCGGTGGTCTGGTCCAGCACATAGGCCGCTTTTGCCGATGTATCGAATGCCATCGCGGGAAGTGCCAGCATAGCAAATCCCAGCGAAAGAACGGTCGAGCGCAGCACTGTCAGCATCCGGGTTCCTCCTTAGTTCTTCACGATATAAGCGTCGGAATACCCCAAATCGCGAACCTGTTTCATCAGATCCTTGCGCTCGGCCTTTGTCGCCGCCGGTCCGGCAAGAACCCGCCAGAAAGGTTTGTCGTCTTTGGAGCCTTCCTTGATTTCCGCGTTCAGCCCTGCTTTGCGCAGCTTTTCCGCGGACTGATTGGCATTTGTCTCGACAGTGAATATTCCGACTTGAATGTATCCGCGCGACAATGGGGGTGAGGCGGGTTCGGTTTTGGGAGCCTCTGCCGAGGCTGTATCCGTCGCTACGTCAGCTGCCTCGATAGCCGCCGCTGCTCCGGCGACCGGATCAAGCTTGGTCGCAGTAATTTCCGAGCCTGCATCGTCGGTCTCTTCAGCATTGGCAACTTCCTCAATTTCCGGCTCGGGCTCAGGTTCAATCACCTCGCGTTTGAGAGCTACCACATTCAATTCTACCGGCGAGCCCGCCAACATACCAAGCTCTGCCGCCGCGTCCGATGATACTTGCAGACGCGGCCCCGGCAAGTCGCGTTCCCGCCGGAATAACGCGCCTTCGATCGTCTTGTTGTTCTTGGTATTTGTAATCCTTACCCTTTGGGCCTTTTCTACGTTTGGATGCGCAACCCACGCTCCTCCCAAGGAAGGACGTCCATCCCAAAGCCCTTTTTCGACTGTTTGAAATACTTCCGGTGCTTCGACATCCCGTTCTACGGTTTCGCCTTTGCGTCTGGTCGTTTCTGTTTCAGAAGCAGACCCATCACTCGGTTTGAAAAGTGAAAACTCAGCTCCTTCTTCGCAGCCGGCCAGCGCTCCGAATACCAAGGCCAGCACCACCAGTCGAACTGAGGTGTTTCGTCTCGCGTTTGCTCGATTCATTCTCTCGCCCCTTGCCTGATCTCAGGTCGCATTTTTGCTCCCTGTTTGCCGGTTTTCCGGTCGTTACCCAACGGCCCCTTTTTCGATGTTCGGGATATTAACCTGCGCTCTGCGCCTTTGAAAGCCTGCCTCTCAAGTCTCGGCAAGATTTCCCACTTTCGGGGTCACTTTGCGAAGGTTGTCTGAGGCAATCCGGGACTGCATCGGTTTCTCGATTCTTCTCTGAGTAAGCCTCGCAATCAGGCTTTGAGGACTGTGGCTACAAGAATCCGGAAATCTAGTGTGGGCAAATCCTTTTGCACCTTCAAACTTTACAGCCTAACCATCCGGTCGTTAAGCTTTCGTGACGTCAGGTAAACAGTCTGGTTGTACACAAAGGGGGCGACATGGGGACATATCAGGTAGGTGGATCGGATCTGAGAATGATGATCAAGGTCGCCCGCAATCAGCCTGTCGCCTTCGCATTCAACCCTGGCAATACAGACACCGACCATTATCTTGCCATGGACCGCAAGCGCCCGGTCGAAGTTTTGCGCAAATCTGCCAAGAAGGAAGGCCCCGGACCAAAGGTTGCTTTTGGTACTGCGAAGGTTGATGGTCGGCTCATGTCCCTGACGTGCGACAAGTTGTTGCCGGGCCTTGCCAAAAAAGTCCGACGATACCTGAAATTGGAAAGCGTCAGCCTGAGTGTCCAGATTTTGGATCCCGATGGAAACATTCTGGAAAGTGAACTGGAAGACGAGACAGAGCCGGACGAAGGTCAACGACCCACCGAGCCGCCGCAGAGTGCGGACGATCCTAATCTGGCAAAATGGCAGGCGCTCAGTGCGCGTCTTGATCCGGTTGTGTTACAATTCGCGGATGGCAGAGGAGAGGCAGGCCACAAAGTTCGATCCGTATGGGAACTGGCAAAAAACAAGGCAGAAGCGGAGGACTATCCGTCGGCTTTTCAGGCGGCCAAGTCGCTTCTGGGATTGATGAAAGCCAATGAGGCGGCAGCGGTCGTCCCCCCGTCGTCGCCAGTGAAAGAAGCTTCACCGGATAAAACGAAATGGGAAAAGGTTGCAGCCAAGATTGCCCCTATGGTGGCGGAGTTGCGGGCTGACACACGGCCTGATGCAGTGAAGATTTGTGCTGTTTGGGAAAAACTCGAAACCATGGCTCAGGCAGGACGGTATGCTGAGGCTTTGGGGCCGATTCCGAAAATAGCGAAGCTGATTGAGTCGCTGCGCACCCCGCCCGCAAGCGCGGAAATAGACGAGTTAGAACAGGCCAGACAGCGCTACAGCGACATGGTAGCGGACGCCAGAGAGACTTTGCCGAAGAAACCGGAACTGCAATCCAGCCTGCTTCCCTTGTTGAAGCAGGCGCAAGCGGCACTTAGCGCCAAGCAGGCGGTCGATGCGCTTGAAGCTTTGGACAAGGCCGCGTCGGTCTTGGCCGGTATGGATCAGGAAGGCGAAAGCCCCAAACAAATAGCCGTTTCGTTGCGAGACATCTGGGATGAGGCGGCGCAGCGAACCGACAGGCAATTGGACGCCCTGTTGCGGCGTATCGGGGCAGACGGTTCGGAACAGGCCCAACGCGTGACCGGCTTGGGGCTTTCGGCATGGTCGAAAGGGGCCAAAACAAAGCTCATGGTAGCGATCCTAAACTTGGAAAGGACGCCTCCCGACGGATTGACTGATGGTATTCGGAAAGAAACGGCAAAAGCAATTCGTGCCTATGCCGATTTCTTGGAGTTCCATCCGGCCGTCGAAGCAATCGAAAACAATCCGTGGAACGAAACTGTTGAACTAAGTTCGGTTCTGGCTGGGGCTCTGAAGAAGATGGAGAAAACGGTTCTTCAGGCGTGAAAAGAGTGAAAGGTGAAGTGGATGGTCAATGGCGTCGATGACGTTGCGGACGACGGGCAGGGCGATGGCCCGGTCAACGTAGCAAAGAAGCCCTCGAAGTCTCGCGACAATCGCAAAGAGGCACCCAGCAAACGCCACAAATCCCGAAAGAACCACCCGCCCGGTGATCACAACGATCAGGCTCCGCAAAATGCACCTCCCGGTGCTGCCAAGAAAGATGCAAGTCACCCTGACTATTGCGAGAAACTGTTCTTTGCGCTTCAGGGTAAGGCGGTTTCACCGAAATTCTCTGCCGCTGTCAATCAACGGGGACAAGCCGTCGAGACCTTGCTTGGAGACGAGGATGCGTTTGACAACGCGTCTAATGACGATTTGCGAGGTCTGCTGTTCGAGACCGCCACAATTTTGCTGTCAGATATCGATGAAAGCCAGGCAAAGCCGTCCTCCCGTCTAAAGCGGCTGGGGCGCGCGTTACATATCCTGCGCCCGGGGGAAACGCTCAAGGATCAGGTCGTAAATGACATCAGTGAGCAGATTGATACGGAACTGACTGCTTGCAAGAAAGCTCAGGGCGACAATGAGAAGTTTGCCGACGAAAGGCTGGCATATGCCAAATTGGCTCGCAAGCTTATGGGCGAAGGAAACCACCAGTTGGGGTTTGAGTTTCTGGAATCTGCCCAAGCGTTGGGAGGGATCGCCAAGGCGGCCCAGAAACTTGATGATGTCAAACTTGCGCGCGAGGATACGAGGCAGCGAACGGTTGAAGACAATAAAACTTCCCAAAAGTCGGCAGAACAGGATTTATCACAGGAGTGGAAGGATACGCGCGACCGTTTGCTTGCGGCCAAAGCGCGGGTTACTTCTCTTGATCAGTTTGCGAACTCCTTGAAGCAGAACAAGGGCATGACTGATGCCCAAAAGAAAAGCTTCGATGATCTTTACCAGTCGGCCTCGCTGGCTGCGTTTTCACTGACCATGCCGGAAAAAGACGCCAAGGATCACAGTGAACTGCTTCCGACGAAGGAAAACAGAGCCGCATTGCGGGGCGTTCAAGACCGCACCGGTAAGTTGTTGGCGTTGGTGGATGAGGCGGAAAAACCACTGAAGGATTTTCTGGAAAAGGTTCACGCACAACGTATCGAGGATTTCGGCCATTTGGCCAAACACAGCAAACATGATCTGAAACACAAAGGCGGCGACTTTGATGGTGGCGGGGATGTGGCGAGCAAACGCAGGGCGCGCGGAGTTCCAAAGGAGATCTTGAACCAGATTGGCGGGCGAGTGGATGCCCTAAAATCTTTCTATGAAATTGGCGGCTTGCTTGGTGATACTTACGACGCCATGGCGGAAATCGACAACGAAGCACGGCAAGAAATCAAAAAGGTCACTGCGAACCTGAAGACGTACCAGAAGATTTCGGAAAAAGTTGGTGATTTGCGTGACACGCTGACGAAGTCGAAATTTCAATACCTTGATGACGAGCTTGACGACTTTCTTCAGAGGATCGACGATGCTGAAGGTCTGCTGTCCACCAAGCTTTCCGATTTACCTGCTCCTGGCAAGCCGGGCGCCAACAAGCTAAATGATGCACTGAATGATCTGGGTGAAATAGAAAAGGACCTCAAGGCCAAAACCAAGACTTTCGAGGCAGCAGAGGATGAGTTCAAGGCGCTTGAAAAACGGATGGACGGTCTGCGCACGGGAAAGATCAACGGGTATTCCAAGCTGTTGCATGACCTGATCAAACACTACACCGATCTGGATACAGAGAGCCCCGTCGATCCCAATGCCGAAGTCTCACGACGGTTCCGCGACCGCATCCGCGGCCTCAGAGCATATGAAGGGCGTTATGTGGATGATCTGGACATGATCCGGTCCTCACTGGTGTCAGGCGATCCGGCGTCGCGAAAAGACACTGGCAAGCGACTTGACCGCCTTGAAAAGGACCTGGACAAGAAAAGTACCACGATCCGTGGTTTGTTAACCGACATCAAAGCGCACCTGAAGGCAAAAAAGAAGGACGATCCGTCAAAAGCCGAGGACGCGCTTTCTGAAAGAAGGATCAAAAGGAAAGTCAACACATTCATCGATGACTACAACGCGTCGGGTAAGGAAATCCATGATCGGAAATCCTTGAATGACGAATTCGACGACTTGATCGAGAAAATCACTACGTCCATCGATGATGGAAAAAAGACCATTGATCCGGACTACAAACCGACCTTGGGCAACTACAAAGTGATGCGGGACGTGCTGAAAAAACGCACCAAAACCATCGCAAAATCCACTGAATGGCGACACCTGATAGATGAAGCCAAGGATTTGAAAAAAACTGTCGAAGCCTTTGTGAAAACCTACAAAAAGCTCGAAGTTCCGGCTGATGCGCCGGACGGGAAAAACAAAGACGTGCTGCGTGCGGCCACTTCGTTGAAGCAATGCATCAAGAGCATCGAGGGCTTCACACAGGACATGGCCAACTTCTTTGACAACAGGGTCAAGAAACACCTCGACGAGTTCAAGCAGCAAAGAGACTCCATCTCAAAGCGAAGGAAGGACAAGGAAAAGAAGTTTCCCGGAGATGATGAGTTGATCAAGAAGGCCCGTGAGGTTGTCAGCCTGATCGAAAAGAAGGGAAAGAACATCTCGGGTTTTGCCGAGCAGATTGGCGGCGCTTTGGACAAATCGGAAATCGAAAAGCTGCGCGCCGACCTCATTGCGGCTCAAGGTGCCGCGGCCGAAGTCGCTATTCGCGAAGAGACGGTCAGAGCTTTGAAACGATACCGCACGTTTCTGGAGTCGTCTCCGCTTACGGCGACATATGTCGCCAACCCGTTTGACCAGGGCACGCCTGTCAAGGTGATGGTCGCGGCGCTGGCCAAGGCCGAAAGTGATTTGATGGAACTGGTTAAGTGGCGTTGAGGAGAGCGTGATGCAAATCGAGGAATGCCATGACTGGCTGGTCAAGGTCGCAGGGAAATCAGCGCAGGATTTTTCCGGCGAAGTTCAGACATTGCAGGACAAGAAGGATTTTTTCGACACCAATTTTGACAAGAATTTCGAAAAGGCGAAAACTGCCGTTCAAAAAGCTTTGCAAGGGCTGAAACTGTCGGGAAAGGAAGGGATCAACAACACGATTCTTACGACCATCGCCGAAGGTAAGCCGGTGGACTTCGGAACGATGGACGATGAATACGACACCCAGGCTGATCGCGCCGGGGCGCTAAAACGGATTGTGATCAAGGGCGAAGACGGGAAAAAGAAAAAGATCAAGTTCAACACGGAAGAAGGCCGCAATCTGGTACTGGGACTTGGAGAAGCGCTGAAGCCGATCATCGAAATGTCCCAAAAAATGGCGGATGAGCAACGTTCGGACGGAACCGGGCGCGTGTTTACGGACCGGGACATTGAAAAAGAGCTTTGGACCCCTCTGGTTCGGCAGGGGATCATCCCGTCCAACTTAGTTCCAGATAAGTTCTCTGAAACTGCAATCATTTTTCACAATGGCGTTGCCGCCTATCGCCAGCTTGCCGAGCGCGAAGAAGGGACGTCGATGGCATCCGACAAACTCGGTGCGGCGGCGGCTATTGCAAAAACCGCAGTGAATATTGGCAAGACCGCCACCAAGGAGGTTTTTCGGCACATGCATATCGAGGTGTCGACGCCCAGTAGAATGGATTTTGCGAAATTCATCTCAGCTCGCAATGGGGTGGATATCAGCACTGAAAACCAGGAAAAAATGACGGAGGTGGGCGCACTCATCGAAAGCGCGAAGGAGGCGGATAAGGCCGACGGCGACGGAAAGTTGACCAGCGAAGAGTTCTACGAACTCAAGAAAGATGAGCTTAACGAACTTGGCATCAAATCCCCGGATGAGGCCAAGGCGCTCATGGCCGACCATGAGAACTACCTTAAGGATGTTGCCAAACTTGAAGGCATGGCGAATGCGCTGGATCAAGACGGCGATGGCGCCGACATTCTGGAAGCCGAATCCGATGAAGTCGGCAAAACGAGCGTTGCCGAACTTGTTCACGAAGAATGGGAGCAGAACGGTGGGAATCTTTCAAAGTCCGAATGGATAGATGGCGAGATCGAGACACTGACCGAAGACAGGGATGAAATAGATGGCCAGATCGAGGATCAGATAAAACTGCTTGAAGAACAGGGGCTGTCCGAGGAAGAGATTGCCAAGGATCCCACGCTTCTTGAGTTGCAGGCCGACCGGGATGAAATCACCCAGCAAATCAATGGCTATGAAGGCGCGGCTCTGGTCAGCGAATACGGCGAATACCTCAAGAAAAACGCGATTGTGGACGCGACTTCCGCTCTCGTCACAAGTGGGCTTGAAGCGGTTGAGAAACGTCGCCAACGCGCTGCCAAAAGGGACGTACTGGTCAATTTGTCCGAGGGTCTGACGGATGCGATCAGCAAGATGGTGGTGGTAACCGATTTCAGCGAGCTCAACCCTTCCGATGGGGATGGTCCCAGCTTAGGTCTTAAAACCGGCGATGATTTGACGCTGGAATCGAAAAACCTTCAGCAACAGCACGAGGGACATTTCGGTGCGCTGGGGGCCAAGTTGTTCGCCCGTGGTGCCGTGCAACTGTCAAAGGCGATCAAACCCCCGCAAGGAGAGAACAAGAGCCGCAAGGAATACCTGCTGGATGCCATTGCTGACATGATCGATGCATCGGGCGAGGCTATCGCAGCCTCGGGCCATATTGAAGGTGGTCAGACGGATCTAGACGGAGATGGCCGCAAGGAGGGCGGCAAGAAAATCTTTGATGACGATGGCGACCTACGAGATGACTATGCCGCTTTAGGGGCGATCTTCAAATCTTCGGCAGTTGCGACCCGCAATATCGACAAGATGGTGGACGCGGCCAAGCGAGGTGACATGAAGGCATTGGTCGCCGAGATATCCCTGACCGTCTCGGCTGCTCCGTTCGGGTATTACATTGGCGACATCGGCGACAAGACCAGGCCTGAAATGGAGCTTTCGGAATTCGAGAAGCGCTGGGAAAACGGTGCCGAGAACGGACAATGGGTGGCTCCGGATGAAGAAGTTCGCGGCGCGGGTGGCCAGACCGATATGGGGATGAACAGCGACCGGGCCACAATCAACGATCAGCGTGGCGTGATAGAGGATATTCAGGATCTGGTGGAAGGCATTGATGATCTGTCCGCCAAGCATGCGCATAGAAAGGAGTTGGAAGAGAAACTCGCCCAAGCGCGCCAAACCGCGCGGAGTCTGAACAAAGACAAAGATCCGGATTTCTTGAAGTGGCTTAGCGTCGATGACAGGGGAAAGATCGACAAGGACCAATTGGAAAAAGCTCTGAAGAAGCTGGACCAGATGCTCAAGGATGCGCTTGAGACTGCGCGGCAGAACGCCAAGAAGACCGACAACGAGATCATTGATCGCCTCAGCCCGGTGGTCGACAAGGACAGCTTGAAGGCGTCAGTCACGAAACTCGACGCCCTGCTGGACAACGCCGACGACAACAACCCGCCCGATCCGAAGAAAGTGCAGCGGGAATTCAAGAAAATCCGCGACGAGATGCTGAAGGATTCCAGGATGCTTGCCAGCATTCAGGCGGAACAGCGTGAATCAGACATCGAGATCGAGTTGCTGAAGGAAAAAGCAGACCTGTCGCGTTTGGATTCAGTGCCGGAACAAGATCGCCCGAAGGAGAGAGAGAAGGCGATTCAGGCCATTGGCGAGTTGACACAAAAACTCAGGCAGGCCGAGATGTATCTCAAGATTGCTGACCAATCGACCAAAGGCGTATTTGGAATTGCTTTGGCTGCTGCGCCTGGTGGCGGATTGATGGTCAAAGTTCGCAATCTGATTGCCGATATCTGCAAGGCGTCCAAACGGACGCAGGATCTGAGGTTGTGGCTTAGCCAGGTCGAGAAGATGAGCGGAAACTATTCGGTCTACGAATATGCGTCGCAGGGTGAGGTCGACAAATTGGGCGCAGCGACGGGGTATGACTGGACCAAAGTCGCAGGCGATGTTGCCGGTGTTGTGTCAGAGACTGCCAAGTTGGTTGACCAGTCTCAGATCACGACTGCTTCAGCGGCAACTGTGGAAAAATCCATTCATGCCCTGAACAATGCCTGGTTCATGATCCATAAAAGAAAGGTGGTTCACGACGGGTGGCATGCGTTCAAGAAAGCTGAAAAAGACCCGAAAAATCGAAGGGCGGCGCGACAGGCAATCCGATCCAATACGACCCTGGGCAAGTGCGTGCTGGCTTACGGCGCCTGCATCGACGGCGACCCTCAGGCCCGAAGCGCGATGCAAGCCTGCGGGCTGACGCCTGAGGTTCTGCAAAACGACGATGACGTGTGTCAGTCCGCGATTGACTATCTGCGTGCTCGAATCATGGATTCTGAATTCGAGATTATTGGAGATCACTCCACCTCCGCCAACTGGATGACGTGCGAGGCGGAGCCTAAGTTAAAAAACTGGTACATTATCAAAGCCGCCGCTCGTGGACTTGACCCGGCGCTCAGCGACAAATCCTGCAAGACGGATTACATCGAAAGCAAGTTGGTGAAGTATGAACAGGCCATCAATGACGGTGAGGATCAAACCAAGATCGAACCATTGGCGCAGGCACTGCATCAGTCGATGTTGGCTTATTCTCCGATGGACAAGGAAAACAATCTTCACGTCAAGATGCAGATAGCGGTCAAGGAAATCG
Source organism: Ruegeria sp. CI1 (assembly GCF_056536925.1). Classification (NCBI taxonomy): domain Bacteria; kingdom Pseudomonadati; phylum Pseudomonadota; class Alphaproteobacteria; order Rhodobacterales; family Roseobacteraceae; genus Ruegeria; species Ruegeria sp. CI1. Next base: position 281,733 of record NZ_JBQFQP010000005.1, read on the forward strand.
CGGCAAAGCTGGAACCGAACCTGCCGAAAGCTTGAGCCGTCAGCCCTCAACCGAGCCTTGCCCGGCCGATTTTCGCGCCCGAAAAAAACACATGCCCGGAAGGTTTGCTTTTGTTCAATGTCGTTACCCACCTGGCTTCATCCAAGCGTCACAAATTTTTGCGAGGTATCATTTCCATGCTGAGGCCGTAAAAGGAATTCCTATTTCATAGGTTGAGCTTATGACATGGTAGGTATTATCGATTTTTCCTAGAGAGAAAACTCGGGAAACTGTGGATAGCTCTAAAGATTAGCCGGCCTCGAAGAAGGCACAAAAAAACGGTTCAAAAACAGCCCAACGGAGGAGAGAATTAATGAAGCTGAAATCACATGCTTTTGCCGCATTGGCGGCTGGTCTGGTGACCGCAACTGCTGCGGTGGCAGAGACGGAATTGACTGTTTATACGGCAGTCGAGGCAGAAGATCTTGCCAGATATGCTGAGGAGTTCAACAAGGTTCACCCAGACATAAAAGTCAATTGGGTGCGGGACTCGACCGGAATAATTACCGCGAAGCTTCTCGCCGAACGGGACAATCCCCAAGCCGATGTGATCTGGGGACTGGCTGCTACCTCTTTGTTGTTGCTGAAATCCGAGGGGATGCTGGAGTCCTATTCCCCGGTTGGCGTCGAAAACCTGGATCCAAAATTCGTTGATGGTGACAATCCTCCGGCGTGGGTAGGTATGGACGCGTGGGTCGCTTCTGTTTGCTACAACACGGTTGAAGCCGAGAAGGCAGGCCTTACACCACCGACTTCGTGGAAGGATCTGACGGACCCGCAATACAAAGGCCACGTGATCATGCCGAACCCGAATTCATCGGGTACAGGATTCCTTGACGTCTCGAGTTGGTTGCAGATGTTTGGGGAAGAAGGCGGATGGGAATATATGGACGCGCTGCACGAAAACATCGCGCGCTACACGCATTCGGGTTCGAAACCGTGCAAGCTTGCTGCCGCTGGTGAGGTGCCGATCGGGATTTCCTTTGCCTTCCGTGGCGCCAAGTCCAAGGCTGACGGCGCACCGTTGGAAATCATAGTGCCTTCTGAAGGTGTCGGTTGGGACATGGAAGCAACTGCAATCGTAGCAGGAACCGACGATTTGGAAGCCGCACAAAAACTTGTCGATTTCACTGTCACAAAAGAAGCCAACGTCATGTACAACACCGGCTATGCCGTGGTTGCCTATCCAGGCATTGCAAAGCCGGTCGAGTTCTTCCCGGAAGGTCTGCTGGATGCGATGATCGACAACGATTTCGAGTTTGCCGCGAACAACAGAGCCGAAATTCTGAAAGAATGGCAAGCCCGCTATGACGGTAAGTCCGAGCCGAAATAAGGCGCTTACAAGGAGGGGCGATGCCGCCCCTCCACTCAGCTACATCCGCCAAAACGTGATAATGATGACCGGTGCCACCCGCTGTTCGGGGACTGCGGCACTCGGTTCAATGCTGTAAGGACCAAATTCGTGCCCAAAGACCAATCTTCCGCCCCGTCAGGACAGGTGTATCTAAGCATCCGGAATTTGTGGAAAGCCTTCGGTGAGTTTTTGGCGCTCAAGGATATTTCTCTGGAAATCTTCGAAGGTGAATTCATCTGTTTTCTTGGCCCATCGGGATGCGGAAAAACTACGCTGTTGCGGGCAATCGCCGGGTTGGACTTGCAGACAAAAGGGACTGTTGAGCAGGCAGGGAAAGACATATCCCAACTGCCGCCGTCCGAACGGGACTTCGGCATTGTTTTCCAGTCCTATGCGCTGTTTCCAAACCTGACGATCGAAAAGAACATCGCATTTGGTTTGGAGAACACGGGGCGCAGCAAGCCCGAGATCGTTAGCAGGGTCGAAGAGTTGTTGTCGCTTGTCGGACTGCCGGATCAGGGCAAGAAATACCCTGCGCAGCTTTCAGGCGGCCAGCAGCAGCGCATTGCTCTGGCGCGGGCCATCGCGACCAACCCTGGTCTTTTGCTGCTGGACGAGCCCTTGTCTGCGTTGGATGCGAAAGTGAGAGTTCATTTGCGGCATGAAATCAAGGAGCTGCAAAGAAAGCTTGGCGTAACCACTGTGATGGTGACGCACGATCAGGAAGAGGCTCTGGCCATGGCGGATCGCATCGTCGTCATGAATCATGGCGTGATCGAGCAGGTTGGTTCGCCCACCGAAGTATATCGCGAGCCAGCTAACTTGTTCGTGGCCGATTTCATCGGTGAAATGAATCAGATCAACTCGTCGGTCAGCGACGGTGGTCGTCTGAGTATCGGCGAAAAGACGTTTGCTTGTGTCGAACACAGCTTTCCGGATGGAGCACCGGTAATTGCCGCGATCCGCCCCGAAGACATCATTCCGCACGAGGCCGGATATATGGAGACCGGGGCCAATAGGAATTGCATCGACGTGGTGCTGGCCGAGATGGAATTTTTGGGGTCTTTCTGGCGCTGCAGGGTCCACAATCAACGGTTCGGGGGCGCCGAGTTGATTGCCGATTTTTCTATCAATGCCGTGCGCCGCCTCGAACTGGGCGAGGGGAAAGCGATGGTGATCGAACTCCCGGAAAGCCGGTTGATGGCCTTTGATACTTCGGAGGTTGATTGATGGCCCTATCCTCTCCTGATACACAATCCCTGCCGCCAGGCCCGAATGTCAAAGGAAAGCTGAGCAGGGACGACATCATCATGCGCGCCAGCATGATGGTCATCGCACTTTACCTTGTCGTGACTCTGGCCTTTCCGCTCTATGCGATGCTGTCCAAGTCCTTTTCAACTTATCGGGTCGAGTTGTCCCAATACGAGTTCCAGGTCAGTGACGAAAGCGGTGTTTTTGATGGAACGATATTGAATGCGGCAGACCTGAATACGCAGCTTGACGTTTACAGCGACACCGATCTGGTCACCGGGTCAGATGGGCGTGTGGGCGTGACAGAGTTTTTTCCCGATTTCAGTTTCCGCAGTCCGGTCATGTACCAAGTGCGCAATACTACGGATACGGGACGGTTCCTTGTCGGTTCGACACTCAAGGAAGGCACGGACTGGATCACGCTGGATTCCAATACATTCCGGAGGGTCCAACTTCGTCCGGTGAAATCGACGGGGGTCGGCAACTTCGTCAACTATTTCTCGACACCCGCCCTGTTCAATTCGATCAAGAATTCCTTGTGGATCTCTGTCGTCAGTACCGTCGTAACCGTGTCGCTTGCCTTTTGGTTTGCCTATGCTCTGAACCGAAGCTGCATGCGCTTCAAAGGTGTATTCCGGCTGATTGCGATGGCGCCGATCCTTGTCCCGTCACTTCTGCCTGGGATTGCCTTGGTATATCTCTTCGGCAACCAGGGAATGATCAAGGAGGTATTGTTTGGGGCTAGTATCTATGGGCCCATTGGCATCGTTATCGGATCGGTGTTTTTCACTTTTCCACATGCCTTTCTTATCATCTCCACCGCACTCGCCATCTCTGATGCGCGCCTCTACGAAGCCGCGGTCAGCTTGCGGGCGACCCCGTGGCGCACTTTTTGGACCGTAACCATTCCCGGTGCGCGATATGGTCTGATCTCGGCGACGTTCGTGGTCTTCAACCTGGTGATCACCGATTTCGGCCTGCCCAAGGTGATTGGGGGACAGTTCAACGTTCTGGCGGTCGACATCTATAAACAGGTGATCGGCCAACAAAACTTTGAAATGGGGGCCGTGGTGTCGGTTGTACTTGTCATTCCGGCAATTCTGGCCTTTGCAATCGATCGAATGGTGCAATCAAAACAGGTGGCGCTACTCTCGGCCAGATCCGTGCCGTATCAGCCGTCTCCGAGTCCCGGAATGGATCGTCTGATGTTGGGCTATTGTTGCCTGATCGGGCTGTTCATCATCGGGCTATTGGCGGTTTGTCAATTCGCGGCCCTGATCAAGTTCTGGCCTTACGACCTCAGCCTCAGCGTTAAAAACTATCAGTTCAACAGGATGGATGGCGGCGGCTGGGCCTCGTATTTCAATTCGATCAGAATGGCGCTGCTGACAGCTTTCTTTGGCACCGTGATCGTGTTTTTTGGCGCCTATTTGGTTGAAAAATCCAACGGGTTCAGAACGGGTCGATCCCTGTTTCAGATGTTCGCCATGCTGCCGATGGCGATCCCCGGTATGGTTCTGGGTCTGTCCTATATCTTCTTCTTCAACAATCCTTCAAACCCCTTGAACACAATTTACGGGACAATGGCGATTTTGGTCATCTGCTCGGTGACACACTTTTATACTGTTTCGCATCTTACGGCTGTTACCGCGTTGAAACAGATGGATCGGGAGTTCGAATCCGTTTCCGCATCTTTGAAACAGCCGACAATGAAGCTTTTTGCACGGGTGACTGTTCCCGTTTGCTTGCCGGCTGTGTTGGATATTTCGATCTACCTCTTCGTCAACGCGATGACGACGGTGTCTGCAGTCGTGTTCCTGTATTCTCCGAAAACGTCACTTGCTTCGATTGCGGTGCTCAATATGGATGACGCAGGAGACATCGCTCCGGCAGCGGCGATGGGTATGATGATATTTTACACCAACGCGGCGGCGCGCATCATTCACCAGATGGCGTCCAGGGGCATATTGCGGCGAACGCAGGCCTGGCGCAGCCGATAGATGTGACCGCCTTCGACAGTTTCAATATTGGGCAGAGGCGTTCGTTTCTCTGATGACTTCGTGCGCAACAGCCATAAATGCCCGGATTATTTTCACATCCTGCCGTTGTTTGAGGCACACGAGTGTCTCGCTCATCTCGATATCCGCTCCAACCAGGCGCAACGGCCGGACACGTTCGTCATTGCCAAACTCCGCAAGGGATACAAATCCGATACCTGCGCCTGAGGCGACGACTTCGCGAACTGCCTCCCGCCCCTCGGCCACGATTGATGGGTGTAGCGACACACCTTGTGCTGCGGCGGTCTCTTCTAACTTCTGCCGGGTTTTGGAACCCTGCTCGCGATAGATCAGGGGAAACTCGGCAAGTTCCTTGATCGTCAGCGTGGTTTTCTCATCTGGCAAAAGATCGCAGGCGGCAAACGCGACGATCTCGGTTGTCGAAAGATTGAGGATTTCGACATCACGCCCAGGGGAAGGATTGCCGATGACTCCGATTTCCGCGTCGTAACTGCGCAGTTCATCCAGTATCTCTTCCGAGTTTCCGACCCGAAGCGAGATCGTGATATCCGGGTACCGCTTCTGGAACCGGCGCAGGATGGCAGTGACGTGGTGCGCTGAATCCGCGATGATGCGCAATTCACCGGTCACTGCCTGACTGGATTCCGACAGGAAATCCTCGATTTCCTGTTCGATCTCGAAGAACTGCTTGGTCAGGCGATACAGTTTCTCTCCGGCCTCGGTCAGCCAGACCTTCTTTTTCTCCCGGTGAAACAGCAGAACGTCGTGGTGCTGCTCCAGTTTTCTCACTTGTTCCGACACTGCCGGTTGGGTCAGTAGCATCGCTTCCGCAGCCCTGGAGAAACTCTTCAGGACTGCGACGTTGTGGAATGCTTTGAGTTGGCTGTATCCCATGGGTTTGATTTTGTTTGGATGTATAGGTTTGTTTTATTGTTTGATCGTTTTTATCAATTTTTCACAATGGTTT